>JBJHCD010000115.1:0-10410 GCA_050485845.1 Pirellulaceae bacterium
GTCTCCTTGAGCCCCCCCGCCAGGACGCCGCCGCGGTACAGAGCGAGCTTTTCCAGGTCGTCATCTCCCTGTTCTCGAGCCCGATCCGCAGCCCGCTGGTAGCAATGCAGTGACTTGACATACTGCTTCAGGTGCTGAAGACATTCCCCCAATTCAATCGTAGCCGCCACGTGGCGGGGGGCATTTTCTCGAGCCGCCTGGAACTGTTCGGCCGCCTCACGGTAATTCCCCATCCGCTTGAGGCATTGCCCGAGTTTGAACTTCAGTTCGAGATCGCCGGGAAAGCGTTGACTTCGAGCATCGGCCACTTCCAGCTCCACTCGATACAGCGTCTGCTTCAGATCGGAGACTAACTGACGAGACTCGGCGGTCCCTTCCGATTGGGCTCGCTGTTCGGCGATCTTGACCTGCATTTTGGCTCGCAGCACATGGAGGTCCTCCATTTTGCTGATCAGGTCGGGATCACCCGGCGAGACCGACAGCGCTCGCTTCAAGACACGTTCCGCATCGTTGACTCGGTGATCTTGTAAATGGAGGTCCGCCAGCTCCACGTAGTTGTCCACCATCGTCGGGTCGCTCTGAATGGCCCGCTCCAACTTTTGAATCGGTGACAGCTGGACCTCGCGTTTTTTCTTTTCCGGAGCCTCCCCCGCCGGCTGAGCCGCATCGTCGGTCGCGGGAGGCTTCGGCGCCGTCGAGTCCGACTTGGCAGGCGTCCGGGAGGCGGCCGCCGAGGGCCGGCGACTAGAGACGGGGGTGCTGATCCCCATGGAACGCATCCGCTGTTTCTCGATGCTCAAATCCGCCACCATTTTGGCGGCATCGGGATCGCTGGGCTTCAGTTCCTCGATCCGGTGCCAGCATGCGATCGCCTGGTCGAACTGTCCCATGCGAGCAAGCGACAAGGCACAGTGCCGATTGACCTCGACATCCTTCGAGTTGGCATCCAAGGCATTCTTCAAATAACGCAGTTCGACCTCGTTGTAGCGAAACGCTTCGCAAGCCTGGGCCATCGCCCGAAGGGTGGCCACGTCCCAGGGATTGGACTTCAGCATTTCCGGACCGATTCGCAACACCTCGATCCACTTCTTCGCGGCCACCGCCTTTTTCAACTCGTTCTTTCTTCCCCCTCCAAATCCCAGTGATCTGGCACCCCGTTTGTTGTTCTTGTACTTGTCCTGCAAGTTCTCGAGAAACGCCTCGACATAGACAAGATTCCCCGGATCCTTCACCACACACTCGGTAAAAAGCGTATTGGCGTAGTCGTGATTCCGCTTCTCCTGAGTTCCCAGCTTGGTGCCATGATCGTAGCACTGCTGCAGTCTTCTTCGGAGCGCCGGAGAGACGATATGTTCGGGAGGAATGTCATCCACTTCGGCTTCAGCCGGGAGGGGTTGGTCGCTGGTCGACATGCAATCTCTCAATCACGACAGGGAACGTCGGCATGCCCCACGGATCTCGGGGACTTCTAGAATGGTGCGAGAGGCCCGAGTGAAGCGTGGACAGAAGTCACTCCTCACTCAACGTCGTAATCCCAGCCAACTTGGCACTCCCCCTGCCCGAGGACGCCTGAGAAGTCAGACCGAAGATCATACGTCGTCCTTGCTCAATCCTCGGTTATACCCAGACGATTGTTCAGTCGCAAATCCAATGAATGCCGCGACACCCACGTCCGGGGGGAAACGAAATGAAAACCGTCATGGGAACCGAACCTACCATAACGACCCACTCTTCTGGAATGCTGGGATCGCGACCTGTTCAGGCGGAAATCCGAACCGCCTTGACGTGTTGGTGGCCACCCCACCGTTTGACAGCGTCATAGTTTGACGGCTTCACGGCGTCACGGCTTGACCAAGCCGAGTGGCTTGTGTTGATTTGCTGAACGGTGTTCAATCAGCCATCGGTACGGCGAGTCGGGCCGTGGCGAGTCGGGCCGTGGCGAGTCGTAGAACGCCGAGTCGTAGAGTGGCGTCAGGCGAACCGAGCGGAGGGGCTTGGGAACGGCTTATCGCCAAGAGGACCATTCATTCGCGGGCTGAGGGCTCGACTGCGAGCCGCTGAGTAGCGGATCTGAGAACCGCGTTGATTTGTTGTTTGAGTCGTGAGAGGAGAGAGCATTGGCCGAGCGGGCAGGGCGAGTCTATCTGGTGGGGGCGGGACCGGGTGACCCGGGGTTGCTGACTCTGCGCGGCAAGCGTTGCCTCGAGATCGCGGATGTGATCCTGTACGACTACTTGGCCAATCCCCAGATACTCGAGCTTGCTCCTCGGGCGGAAAAGATTTGCCTGGGCCAACATGGTCGCTCGCCTCTTTGGACTCAGGACGAGATCCATCATCGGATGATCCAACTGGCTCGAGCAGGAAAGACGGTCGTGCGGCTGAAGGGGGGAGACCCCGCCGTTTTTGCTCGAGGCGCCGAGGAGGTGGAGGCCTTGGCTCGAGCCGGTATTTCGTGTGAGCTGGTTCCGGGAATCACGGCGGCCCTGGCGGCGGGCAGCTATGCCGGCATTCCGATCACTCATCGCGACCACGCCTCGGCCGTGGCCTTGATTACCGGTCAGGGACGGAGCGGGAGGGAGTTATCGATGGACTACGGGGCCCTGGCTGCGTTTCCCGGCACCCTGGTCTTCTACATGGGGGTAACGACCGCTTCGCAATGGGTCGAAGGTTTGATTCAGGGGGGGAAATCCTCAGATACTCCGGCAGCCCTCGTCCGCCGCTGCAGCCTCCCGGACCAAGCGACCTACTACACCACGCTACGGGACGTTCCTCGGTTGATTCAAGACGAACAGATTCGCCCTCCCGTGGTGACGATCGTGGGAGATGTCGTCCCCTGGGGGCAGGCTTGGGGCCATCACGCCCGCCCACCGCTGTTCGGACGCCGCATCCTGGTCACTCGCCCGCGAGACCAGGCCGATTCGCTGGTGGAAGCCTTCCGCCTGCATGGGGCCGCCGTGTGGGTCCAGCCGGCCATCGAGGTAAAGCCCCCCGAGGATTGGCAAGCAGTCGATCAGGCCATTGAGCAGTTAGCTCAGTGGGACTGGCTCTGCTTTACCAGCAGCAACGGCGTCCGCTTCTTTCTGGACCGCCTGTTTGCTCGGGGGCACGATCTGAGGGCGCTTGGCCACTGCCAACTCGCCACGGTCGGACCAGGAACCGCCGCCACCCTGGCTCAGTATCACTTGAATCCCGACCTGATTGCCTCCAGCCATGTCGCCGAGGGACTGGCGGACCAGTTGGAAACGGAGGCGGCCGGAAAACGCCTGCTATGGGTTCGCGCCAGCCGAGGCCGGGAAGTGCTGGCCGAGCGGTTACGGCCGGTTGCGGCCGAGTTTCATGAGGTGGTGGCCGATCTCCACGCAGCCGTGGAAACAGCCGATCCCGCCCTGCGGACTCGGTTGGAAGCCGGGGAATTCGATTGGGTGACTGTCAGCAGTTCCGCAATCGCCCGATCCCTGTGGCGTCTCTTTGGTGAATCGCTGAAACGTTGCCGACTGGTCAGCATCAGTCCACTTACCAGCCAGACGCTGATCGAACTCGGACTACCCGTGGCCGCCGAGGCGGCCGAACCGACGATGGAAGCCCTGGTCCATGCCGTACTGGAGGCGGAACGGAATTCGGTGTAACCGTCTACGGCGGACTGCAGAGTCACCTGACCTTCGAACCAGGAAGAATACGTATCGACCGCCGGAGCGCCTCCCAGTTCACTCGGATCCACTTTCGCTCTCTCACCCAGGGGCGTGACAACAGGTTGTTCGACGATTGACCGCAATCGAATACCGGGAACAATAACGAGGCTCAGGAGAGCGAGAAAGACAAGACCCGACGAGGTTTTCCCGCTGGTGGTTTATCACGGCGAACGGAGTTGGACCGGGGCGCGGAGCTTGGCGGAATTGGTCGGGGCGCCGAGCGGCCTGGTCGAATATCAGGTCGAATTTCGCTTTCCGCTGCTGGACCTCAGCCAACTGACCGATGAGGAGATTGCCGATGAGCCGATTTTGCGAAGCACGTTGTGGCTGCTAAAATACAGCCGGAGCGATCGCCTGCCCAGAATGCTCGGCGAGATCCTGCAACTGCTCGCTCATTCGCTTCCCGAGAGTCGTTTACTTCAGTGGCTCCAGGCCGTAGGAGTGTCCATTATGTCGGTTAACAAGGATATGGACTCACCGCAGTACAAACAGACGCTCAAGAGCGTCTTTCCCACGCAATTCGAGCCCGGTTCACTCGCCGACCGCCTGTTGATTCAAGGTCGCGAAGAAGGTCGCGAAAAAGGACTCAAACTAGGCAAGCTAACGGGAAACATTCAGATGCTGCAAGACCTGCTTGGAGAACCGGTGTCCACGGACGACGAGTTGTTGTCGCGCGACCGGGAGTCCCTGCTGGCCGAGCTGGCCGGCCTTCAAGCACGTCTCCGCCGCCGCGACACGTGAGGGCAACGCGATCCGGCACTCCCATTTCCCCGTTTTGCCTGCCTGACTCGGCAATTTGCAAATGCCCGGCCCCGGTAGCCCCTCATGAGCACGAGTGCCCGGATCCCTGACGATCCGTTCAAGAGTCGGACCGAAATCTACCGTCTTGCCTTCCGCATTCGTGCGAGCAAGGTGTTAGCGAGAAGGACTCTTGTCTTGCCGCCGGTGGGCGTCGGTGCGGAACCGCGAATGAACACTGACGAACACTGACGGGAAAGATCGGCCAGCCGTGTTGCCTGGAGGAACTACGAACTCGTTGCCGGTGGGTGGTTGGCTGCGGCCCGCCGTGATCACGACGTTCGGTCCATGCAGGCTCTAATCAGCGTCCCTTGAGTGTTCATCAGCGGTGCCGTTGCCGAGTTCACTTCCCCGCTGGGCGTGCATGTTGTGCCAGGGGGCGAGCAGAATCGAGTGAACCAGTCGCCTTCCGCGCACCATCCATTGAATCCTAGCCGCACTCCACGTTCTTTGCTGACAAAAAAATGTCGGACAAAAATATTTTTCTGTCCTACATTTTTTTGTCAGCCCAAGACGAATGCCTCGCTGTTCCCCTGCGGTTCGTTGTAAGTTCGTCCCTCGATCCTGTCACGAACTGGTGCCTTGTCGAGCGCGCGGCCCTGGTTGGTGATGGCGGACTTACTGGAAGCGGTTGACCACCGGCGGGGAACCGCGAATGAACACTGACGAACACTGATCAGACGGCCGGCCGCGTCATGGTCGCGCGTCGTTACGATGGGGGACGTTCCGCCGTCGAGGTGCTCGCAACCCAGCATGGCAGAAAAACTTATTTACCGAACTTCATTTCGCGAGCCCTTCTATTTCGCGGTAGTACGCAGAAACGGCTCGTTGCATGGCTGCGCACGAGTCACTTGCAAAACGCCGTTGGGCAGCGCGAACCATGATTGCAAACGGGCGCAGTACCGGGATAAGCGGAAATGAAAAGGTAATGTCGTCCGTCCTATTCAATAATCGTTGGCCATCCCAAATGCCTCCGGCACGCATCCTATCGCTGATAGATGGGGAGAAGTCCCTTGTCCAGCTGCAACATGATCAAATTGCAGGAGGTGACATAGATCTCCCCGATGTTGCCACTCCAACTTCCCGCCGGCGTCTGTTCCTTGACGATCTTGTCATACAAGGCATCACGGAACGGAGCCCACTCGTCCTCGCCCAAGCGATAGACGACTTGGGCGTAATAGAGGTACGTATAGTGCCAATGCCCGAATGAGTCCTGGGCTCCCGCGCCGACTCGGTGCAAATGCTGTTTGCAATACCGCAGCATGTCCGGGACGTGCTCGCCATCGTAGTCGCCCGCGTTATACAGCGTGGCCAGCGAGGCGGCCGTGATGGCAGGACGCGAATTGCCCCGGTTTCGCGAACTGTAGGAGATGCCGCCATCGGGGTTCTTGCAGCGATAAATGTACTGCTTCGCGTTCTCAATCACTTCCAACGGGACGGGAATTCCAGCGTTCCGACACCCTCGTAGTCCCTGGACCTGAGTGATCGTGGTCGATCCCTCGTCGAAGTTGTTGCCATCCGCGGCGCTGACGTATCCCCATCCACCCGACGGCGTCTGCGCCTTGCCGCTGAAGTCAACCGCCTTGGTCAACACGTTCAGCAACTCCGCTCGCCGCTCGGCATCCTCCTCCTCTCCCAAAACCTGGGAGAGAAACAGCATGGAAAACCCATGGCCGTAGGTGTATCGATTGTCGGTCAGCGGATCGCCGATCAGACCGTTGCTCCGAGCCTTATTGTTGACCAGATAGTCGACGGCCCTCTGCACCTGGCGAGCATACGGGCCCTGGGTGGTGGTCGAACCGGAGCAGATCAGAGCGGTTCCCGCCAGGGCCGTCATCGCCGTCGGGTAGTTTCCGGCCGTCCAATGCCCGAGCGAGGACTGCGTGCGGGCGACCCAATCCAAGCCCAATCGCGTGGCCGAATCCCAACGGGAGCTTTGCTGGGCTCCCCGAGCCAGCTTGGCCAAGGAACCGGAACCGAGCATGGCTCCCAGCGCGCCCAAGGAACCCTGGAGACATGCACGTCGCGAAATCGGATGGGACATGGGGAGCCCTTTCGGGGTCTTCCGCCGAGCCACGATCGGCCACTGTCACTCGAGCGGCCAATCGAGGAACTGCTCGGACTCGGGTATTTCTCAGCTATCACTAGTTCTACCGCGATTCACCGGCCAATGCCAACATTCTGGCGATTTCCATCGCAGAGGCAAATGGCGATTTGGGGAGGGCTCACGAAAATCGGCACGAATGCGTCGAAAAGCAAGAAGGGGGAGTCGGGGAGAACAGGGACTTCGAGACTCTGCTCGCCGGGGGGGACACGCCAGCCGCAAAATCCTCGCAATCCGGCTCGGCTCCCACCTCCATGAGGGTGCGGGGCAGCGATTGGGCAATTCCTGCCGGTCCGCCCGGGTGCTGTGGAGAACGAGCAGCCCGTCGGTCGATCAGTTTCCCCTAAGGGAAGCATTGGTCGATTCGGCTTCCCGCCCCCTACGATGGTTACGGAGAACCGAGGATGTTGACCGTCCAATGCAGAACCGCCATTTCCATTTCCGTGGACCTTCCCGTGCATGCGGCGGGAAGTGGAAGTCCTCACGACGCCGTGGATTTCGCCTCGGGATTGATCGAACTGTTTCATCAGAGTGCCTTTCCGGCCACTTGGTCCCTGGCGGACCCCGAATCGGCCCCCTGGACTCGCCAGCTGGCTCGTAGCCCCCTCGGCCATGAGATTGCCCTGATCGTCGATCCGACCTGGGCGGGACCGAACGTGAGTCGCTCCCAGTTCTCGCAGGAACTCCGGCGACGCTCCGAAGTGATCAGCGGCCTGGGACGTCGCCTGACAACCCTGGTTCTACGGGAGACGAACCTGCAGGATCACTTGGACCTGCTGGTCAAATACCGAATCCCGCTGATTCGCGACGGCGCCCCTTCCGAGACACGCCCCAGCTATAACTTCCCGCAACCACAATCCTTGCGCTTCGGAGTTTGGCGAGCACCGATCACGACAACCCTCGAGGGACGTACCCACTGGCTGAATTTCAAGGAGACGGCCACCGCTCGTCGGCTGGTCAGCCGATCTATCCGAGAGGGGGGGTTTGTCCATCTGGTGATCGACTCCCAGCGGCTGGCCGAAAGGCGCCGCACCGAACTCGGCTCCATGCAAAACCTGTTGCATTTCATTCGCCAACATGAACTGCGGGGACAGCTGGCCGTCGGCCCCCTGCAGCAAATCGCGGCTCGCTGGATTCAACCTCGAGCGGCCACTCCCTCGCGATCCGTGCTGCGTCGAGCGGGTTGACTGCGTCGGGTAGGAGTGGAGGCGTAAGCCATTGCTGGTTCGCTCTCAATGGGGGGATTCTCGTCAAGCTCGACCCAAATGGCTTGACCATCCCCCCTTCCGAGTCAGTCCTGTTCGCGGAGCGTCGTCCAGCTGATAAAGCCCAAGATCAGGGCGCAGATAATGAAGACCACGTCCATCATGCGGCTGGCGAAGTTCGTCGGAAAGAACGAACTGGGCATGACGAGGTGGATCAAGAAGACGCAGAAGACGAGTATCGAGACGACGATCCCCGTCATGCAAAGGACTTTGGGCATTCGATGCGTTCCCCCGACTGCGCTGCCAACCTGAGTTCGCTCAGTTATCTAAGTTCGCTATTATAATTGCACGGAACGACGTGTCACGTCACGTCCTACCGGGATCGGCGGAAAAGATTCCTTGATCCGTAGAGTTGAACCGGTGGTTCTAGCAATTGTAGGGCCTAGGAAGGGGCTCATTCTGATTGGCCTCGCCCTCTGTTTCAAGCGCAAATTCGGTGAATGGAATCGGGAAGCCCCATTTCCATCATTTCCGCAACGTTCCCCCGGCGCTCCCCCAACGTTCCGATGGGCGTGATAAGATAGCGATTCACGACGGGCAGCCCCCCCATATCGGGAAGACGAGTTCATGTCAGAATCAACATTTGATTGGGCGAGAATGCGGAGCGAAGTTCCCTCTTCCTCGACCTGGTCCTATTTCGACCACGCCGCCGTCTCCCCTCTTCCAGCCACCACCCATGATGCCATTCGGGGCTGGCTGGAACAGGCGACGCAACAAGGCTCCCCCGCTTGGCCGGAATGGAACAAGAGAGTCCAGAGAACTCGCCAATCCGCCGCTCGGCTCCTGGGAGCCGATGTGGGAGAGATCGCCCTGGTCCCCAACACCACCACCGGAATCAGCTTCGTGGCGGAAGGTTGGCCCTGGCAGGCGGGTGACAACGTGGTGACGCTGGCCAACGAGTTTCCTTCCAATGCCTACCCTTGGCTCCACCTGGAGAGTCGAGGTGTGGAGGTTCGTCGAGTTCCCGTGGAGGGGGGACGAGTCGATACCGGAAAGCTCGCCGAAGCCTGTGATCAGAGAACTCGTATCGTTTCGGTCAGCTGGGTCGGCTATGGAACCGGGTACCGGCTGGATCTGGACCAGATCGCGGAACTCGCCCACCGACATCAAGCTCGCCTCTTCGTCGACGCGATCCAGGGACTCGGCGTCTTTCCGCTGGACCTCTCCTCGACCCCAGTCGATTTCCTCGCCGCGGATGGACACAAATGGCTCATGGGACCGGAAGGAGCCGGAATCCTCTACGTCCGCCGGGAGAACCTCGACCGGCTACGCCCCATGGTTGCGGGCTGGCAAAGCGTGGCTCATCCCTTCGACTATTCCAGAATCGAGCTTCGTTGGCGCGAGGACGCGGGGCGTTTCGAGGGTGGGTCCCACAACATGGCCGGGATCTTGGGCCTGGGGGCCAGCCTGGAGTGGCTGGAAAAGTACGGTTGGTCCGCCACGAGCCACCATCTGGCGGATCGCGTGCTCGAACTGACGGCCCTCGCCCGCGAACGGATTGAAGAACTCGGTGGGATCCTCCATGGTGACCACTCCCCCCAACATGCCTCGGGTATTGTATCCTTCAGTATTCCGGACGCCGATCCGATCGCCATCCGTAAGCGGTGCTTCGAGGCCAACATTGTGCTGAGCTGCCGGGAGGGGAGGTTACGCATCAGTCCCCACGCTTACGCGAACACCGACGATCTGGATCGTTTGGCGGACTGCCTCCGCCAGTGTCGAAGGGAAACGTGACTGATCATCGACGAGACTACCGGCGGGGTCGCGCCCGCTTTCCCCAGCCGCAGGACTGCATGCGATGTCCTCCGCCGACCTCCATATCGCCGTGTACACCGGATCGTTCGACCCGATCTCCCTGGGACACCTGAATCTGATCGAACGGGCTCGACGCCTCGTCGACCAGCTGATCATCGGCATCGGCGTCAACGCGGAAAAAAGGTCCCTCTTTTCACTGGAGGAACGAGTCGAATTGGTCCGGAGGGTGGTGCTTCCCTTCGAGAATGTCGAGGTCCGGACATTCGATGGCTTGGCCGTGCAGTTCGTGCGAAATTGCGGTTCCAGACTGATGATTCGCGGAGTTCGTCCGCTGACGGACATTGCGGGAGAATTCACCATGATGGTCGCCAATCGGAACCTGGATCCCGATATCGAAACCATGTTCCTCATGGCCGACGGGCAGTACGCCCATGTCTCGAGCACCTTGATCAAGCAGATCACGCCGCTGGCCACCGACGAGATGCTGGCGCGGTTCGTCCCACCGGAAATCATCCCGGCGCTGCGAGCAAGAATCGCTCACGCCGAGTCCCCATCGGCCAGGTCTTGATCCGCTGGCTGAAGAAACTCCCACCGTCCGCCGTCGGCACAATTCAGAACGGATTTACACACCCACGTTACTCCGCTGAATCGTGGCTGGGCGAATCGTGGCTGGGTGAATCGAAGCTGGGCCGGTCCTCGGTTCAATTCTTCTCGGCGTCGCCCCGTTCTCCCTTGCGGAGATGCTGCTGGAGATAATGGGCTCGCTCGATATTCCGGTCCACCGTGCTCAGCTCGCTCC
>JBJHCD010000116.1:0-10356 GCA_050485845.1 Pirellulaceae bacterium
TCCAGCATAGACATAGATGATGGTCCCGGGGAGCATTCCGAGTTGGCTGACCCACCAGAATGTCCACAAGCGAATCGGTGAAAGTCCCATCCCCATATTGATCAGGAAGAAGGGAACTGCGGGGACCAGTCGCAACAGAAACAGATAGAAGGGCCCTTCCCGCTCGAGTGCCGAGCGGAACTTTCGCAGTTGATTTCCAAACCGCCGCTCTACCCCCTCTCGAAACAGAAAGCGGCTCAGCAAGAACGCGACCGACGCACCGGAGGTCGAGGCGAAGCTGACAAGGAGGACTCCCCACAACCAGCCGAAGTACCATCCATACAGCAGTGACAAGGGTGTGGCTCCGGGAAGTGACAGCCCCGTGACCGCGACGTAGATCAGCAACGCCCCGCCGAACACGAACAGTGGGCTTTGTTGCTGCAATTGCCGCAAGTCAGCCTCTTGCCGTGCGAGCTGGTCCAGCGTGAGGAAATCGCCAAAGTGCCAGTATCCTGACACAACGGCTCCCAGGACCAGGCCCAGCACGAAGAAGCGGATCCAATTCCGCCGCCGCGTGAGCCGAGCTGCGGGAGAGGGGACGGAAGCATCGGGACGGTCCATCACCGGCCCCTCCGAGTCTCAACGGGGGGGCTCACAAAACAGCCTCAATCGGCCGTCCGTTGGTAATTCCCAACGGTCTCCCTTGGCGATCCTCCAGCATGGTCTCCGGTGAGAAGCCAAGGCAGTGAAAGATCGTCGCCGCGATGTCTTGCGGCTCCACTCGTCCCTCGACGGGAAACGCCCCTTGCCGATCCGAGGCACCATGGACGATCCCGCCACGAATTCCCCCGCCCGCCAACGCGACGGGGAAAACGTGCCCCCAGTGGTCCCGTCCACCACGAGCATTAAAGCGAGGAGTTCGACCGAATTCGCCCATCCAGACAACCAAAGTCTCGTCCAGGAGTCCCCGCTGCCGCAGGTCATCCAGCAACGTGGAATAGGCCTGATCCATGGGAGGCATGAGGGCCTCCTTGAGTCGCTGATTGTGGTGGGCATGCGTATCCCAGGCGGGGGCATCGGCCGTGTCGTCCTCCCAACGTGTCCAGTTGACTTGGACGAAATTCACTCCGGACTCCAGCAGTCGCCGACCTAGCAGGAGACTTTGCCCAAACCGATTTCTCCCATAGCGATCCCGAAGCTGGTCCGGCTCTTGTTCGAGCTGAAAAGCCTGTCGGGCCTCGGGGGAGCGGATCAAGTCGAATCCCTTTTGCCGGAGCGAGTCCCAGCGTGACACCACGCCACTCCGCTCCAATCCATCCAGATGCTGATTGACCGCCGAAAATAGCTGCCGGCGACGATCGAATCGGAGTGGCGGGATATCGGGGGGGAGGCCGATGTCGGGAGGGTGAAAATCGGCGGCATTCGGGTCGCAGGTCATCAGCCAGGGGTCGGCGGAATCGCCCAGCCAACCGGCATCCTGGCCCGGCCACAGCAGCCTTCCCGTATTCCAGATTTCTTCCGGCAACCGAACGGCTCCCGGCAACTGACGAGAGTCTCCCAGCAAACGGCGGACGACGGCCCCCATGCAGGGCCAGTCATTCGGCGGACCTGGGAGCGCATTTTCCGAGTTTCTTGGTGCGTGGGGGTATCCGGTCAACATCCAGTAGCCGCTGGAAGAATGTGCGTTGTCGTCGGTCGCCACCGCTCGGAGCACCGCGATACGGTCGGTCTTCTGGGCCGTGAGCGGCATCAATTCACCCACGCGCAATCCGGGTGTCGCCGAGTCGATGGTGCCGAACTCTCCTCGTATTTCCTCCGGAGCCTCCGGTTTCGGGTCCCAAGTCTCGTGCTGAGGCGGTCCCCCCAAGAGGAAGAGAACGATGCACCGCTTGGCACGACCGAAACTCGAGTTTCCTCGCAAAGCCTCCTGGGCCGATGCCGTCTCAGGCGACATCAGCCGCGGACAACTCAGCCCCAACGCCCCCAGACCACCAACCTGGAGCCACTCGCGACGAGTCAGGCCATCACAGAGCCGAGTTGGTTGATCGTGGATGGAGAACATGCAGATTTCTCGGGTGGGGCGAAGTGGTTCGTGCCGACGCCTCCGATTATCAAGAAGAGCAGCCAGGATTGCAAACCACGGGTAAAATGACGTTGCTCAACCTGGAGCCTTTCATCTTTTCGCTCGGTCTTGTTCGCCCACGGGCGAACCCTCGATTCGCGGAGGTCATGCTGATGTCCGGACTAGCTGCCCTGTGCTCGGTGTTCGTCCTGGCCGCTTCACCAGCGACCGTCCCCCCGTCGCTCGAGTCCCCGGAACTTCCCACGGGAACCTTGCTGTATCTCCAGCACAGCAATCCCCTGGTCGCCCGTTGGACTCGGTCCGATGTCACTCATGTGGCACTGGCCGTCAGACGGGAAAAAACGACTTGGGTTTATGAGGCGACGCCGGGGGAGGTGCGGAGAGTGGAACTGCAGCGTTACTTGGAGGAACTCTCCCGCCAAAATCAGGGGAATCGGCGGCCGATGCAGTTGTGGGCCTTGGCGCCCGCCGAGCAATTCCAGGATCAGGAATGCCGGAGACTCGAGGACTTTCTGGACCAACAACTAGGGCGACGCTATTCGATTCGAAACTACCTTCGACGCCGTGATGGAGATGGAGTTCACTGTGGCGAACTCGCCGCCTCGGCATTGACCGAAACGGGGCGATTTCACTTCCAGCCTTTCCATTCCCAGGCTCCCGGAGTGTTGGTCGAACAGATGCGGGAATATTGTCGGCAGCCGACGCAAATCGCGATTCCCCAACCGAGCAAACCACCCTCCTGGGGAACCAGGACTTGGGAGCGATGGACTTCCTTTCGCAACTGGTGTCCATGGGCCTGTTATGAAACCTGGACATTCTGCTGGTGAAGAGCCCCGAGTTCACTCGTTCGTTGCTGCTTGCCGATTCCGGAGTGTTTCACCGGAGTCTTTCTCTGAATTACCTGATCGGGCCGTCGTGACCGGCAAACCGAAACCGAGGGTGGACCAACGTTTTGCCCAGCGCGAATTGCTGGTAACCTGGGTGGGCAGTGAACCCTTCCTCGTTTCCTCACGACGAACTGCTCAAGGTGTGCTCCGTGTTACGTCCTGTCTTCTGGTCGGCTTTGCCGATCGGAATCTGCCTCTGTTGGTTGGGCTGGATTTCGTGTTCCCTTCCGGCATCCCAGACGGATTCCGAGCGACCCCTCGATTACGAAACGGCTCGAGCCATTCAATCCACCCCGGTTGCGCGTCACCCGAGTCCGGAGGGGAAGGAACCAGACGGCGAATTGGACGCCCAAGCTGGATCAGCGTCGAGTGAGGGAGGAGTGGAGTCCGGGGAGATTCCCCCGCTGGACAGACCGGACATTGCCGAGCAATACCTGCGCGTTCCGGAGGGATTTCGAGTCGAATTGTTTGCTGACGACGATCTCGCCCATGACATCTACTGCATGACGTTCGATTCCCAGGGACGGGTCGTTGTCTCCGGGGCAGGCTACGTTCGGATACTGTTGGACACGAATGGTGATGGTCGAGCGGATACGGCGCGTCAGTTTGCCGATGGGCCGGCCACCGGAGCCCAGGGGATGTTCTTTGACGGCACCGACCTGCTCTGCGTGGGTGATGGAGGGCTGCTGAGGTATCGGGATCCGAAGGGTGAAGGTCGAGCGGATGGTCCGCCGGAATTGCTGTTCCCGATTCGGACGGGGGGAGAGCATCATGCACATGCGATTCGAAGAGGTCCGGAAGGCTGCTGGTACTTGCTGGCCGGAAATGACTCCGGCATCGGCCCCCAGCATGTCCAGGGCCCCACTTCGCCCGTGCGGCGACCGGAGGCGGGAGCCTTGCTGAGACTCTCCTCGGATTTTTCCCAAGTTGTCGTCCACTCGGATGGCTTTCGAAACGCGTATGACTTCGACTTCGGCCCAAATGGGGACCCACTGGTTTATGACAGCGACGGTGAGCGAGACATCAGCTTGCCATGGTATCGGCCGACACGGGTCTTCCAGATGCCGGCCGGAAGTCATGCCGGGTGGCTCAGCCGTAGTTGGAAACGCCCCGATTACTTTGCCGACATGCCTCCGGTTGTCACCGAGGCGGGGCGAGGTTCTCCGACCGGCGTCGTCTTGTATCAGCATCGGCAGTTCCCCTCCCAGTACCATCAGGGACTATTTATCGCGGACTGGACGTTTGGCCGAGTCCATTTCGTTCCGCTGACGACCGGATCGCCCGGTTCCCCGCGGGCAGGCGTCCATTCGCCGGTGGAGCCGCAGGAGTTCGTCATGGGGAAAGGGCAGTTCGGATTCGCTCCCACCGATCTGGAAGTCGGACCGGAGGGGGATCTGTACATCAGTGTCGGGGGACGAGGGACACGCGGAGGTGTCTATCGTGTCCGGTGGATCGGAGACCAAGCGACATCGCGGGAACCGAACATCGACCATAATGAGGAGGCGCCCCGGCTGACCGATTCAGACGAGCCGGACCTGCTCACTCACTGCCTGTCGGCGGTTCAGCCGTCGAGCAGTTGGGGGCGAGCGGCTTGGTATCCGCCGGCCAAGCAGTTGGGACGCCACGCTTTGGTGGCGGGGGTTGTGGATGAGGAGCGCGAGCCGAATCAGCGTTGTCGAGCGATCGAAATACTGACCGAGCTACATGGAGGGCTGGACTCAAGAACGCTGGAAAAACTTCACGAGGCACCCGAGACCGTGCGGGCTCGAGCCGCTTGGTCGATCGGCGCTGCCTCTCGCTCGCCGGCCTCGAACGCTTCGGCATGGGAGGATACCTCGGTCGCCGAGGCTCTGACCCCCTTTCTCCGCGACCCAGCGCCGCGGGTGGCACGCTGGGCGGTCGAGTCCCTGATGGATCACGCACATCGCCTTGCTCCCGACGAACTCGAGGGACTCCTGAAGGCCCCGCTCGATCATGATTCCCCCTGGGTTCGCCAAATGGCGGCTCGAGTGATCTCGCGGCACCGGCAGCGATTGCGAGCCTCTCTGCTGGAGCATCTGGAAACTCGTACCTTTCGTGCTCAATCGACCATTCTGCTTGGGCTCGTGGAACGTCCCGAGGAGGTGGAGGAGGAAATATTCTGGAAGGCTAACGCCCTCCTGGCCGAAGCACGGACTCCCGGTCAGTGGAATCGACTCCTTCGGATCATGCAATTGGCCGTGGGTGATCAAGGTCCGGGCCACGATGGCAAACCGGTGCTGGATGGCTACGCCAGTCGGTTGCTCCGGGAGGAAGTCACTTCATTGAGGCAGATTCCACTTGCGTTGTGGGTTGAGCAAGTTGTCGCAAATGAGTCAGCCCATGGGCCGGTCGATCGGCGGCGTGCTTGGGAATGGGGTGGAGACGCGACAGAGGAGTTTCCGGCCGATGCGGCGGTTGCAGCCGCTAATGGGACGCGGGAGGCGGAGTCGAAAGAGAGCGAGTCGAAGGAAAGCGAGTCGAAGGAGACTCAATCGGACGAGGAGGTCGAGTCGGACAGGGAGGGCCGGCTGGACAGGGAGGGCCGGTTGGCTGGGCCGGCTGAGCCGGAATCGCCGGCCGACTGGACGGACGTCCGAGAGGAATTGGGACGTTTGGCCGCGATGGTATCGGCGAGCGATCCTGCGGGGCTGGAGCTTGCCCTCTCGCCGATCACCGCGGATTCGCATCCCACGGATGACCTCCACGGGCTGCTCGTTGCCGCCTGCCTGACTTCTCCCGTCTCCGAGCGAGATGCCGAGCGGATTGCGCGGGGACTGGCCCGATTGGACGAGAAGTTGGCTGCTCGCCGCTTGAATCAAGACCGAAATTGGGGTCCTCGATTGAGTGAACTGTACGAACGGCTGCGGGAACGGGTGCCGGGGTTGCAGGAGGCTCTCTTGGAGGTGCCGGAATTCGGCCGGGCGTCTCATGCTTGGCTGGTGGAGGGGATGTCGGGGGAAGGGCGGAGCGATGCGTTGGAGCGTCTCCTGTCGCGGATCGACGACACGGCTACTCCCTCGCGAATTCTCGAGTTGGTGCGGCTTGTTGAGGGCTCGGACGATCCCGCCCATCGAGCTTGGCTCCGGAGCATGGCTGATCAGCCCGCGGTGCGGGGGGCGATCCTGATTGCCTTGGCCGCGCGGGCGGAAGAGGTGGATCGCCCCTTGTTCGTGGAGGGCCTGGGCATGTGGCAGCCCGAGGTGGTGCGTGCCGGCTTGCGTGCTCTTCAGCGGCTTCCAGCTCGGGAGGATCCCGAGGAATGGGGGGCGTTGATTCGAATTCTCATGAAATGGAATCGTGACCGGCAAGAACTGGCAATTCGTGATCAAGCCGGTCGGCTGCTGAGGCGAGGGACGGGGCGAGCCGGTCTATTGAAGACGGGCGAGGAGGGCTACGGCCCACAGGAAGAAGCCGTGCGAGATTGGGTGCAATGGTTCAGCCGCCACTATCCTGACTTGGCCGAAAGACAAGGCTTGGACGCGGAGGGAGATGAGTCCCTGGAGCGGATGCTGGCTGACGTTCCCTGGGACGAGGGGAAGGTCGAGCGGGGTGAAAAATTGTTTGAACGAAAGGCGTGTGGGATTTGCCACGCGGGACGTTCGGCACTGGGCCCCGACCTGACCGGGATCACGCAGCGCTTCTCGCGGCGAGATTTGTTCGTGGCCATTGTGGATCCCAGTCGCGACGTTTCCAGCCGCTATGCCACGACGGTGATTGAGACCCATGACGGGCGAATTTACCGCGGCGCGGTGATTTATGAGTCGGTGGATGGGTTGACACTTTCGACTGGTGATTTACAAACCGTTCGCATTGAACGGGATGAGATCGCGAGGCAGGATGTTTCCCCTGTCTCGCTCATGCCCACCGGCCTGCTCGACGATTGCCGGCCCCGCGACTATGCCGACCTTTTCAAATACTTGCAGACTCTGACACTACGATGACCGAGCGTTCATCGTCGGCGACCCACCGAATGCCGACCTATTCAAATACTTGCAGACTCTGACACCGTAGCGAGAACCTCCTCCCATGCCCGGACCGAACGAACCCGAACGCCAACCCCAGGATCTGGAAATCAAGGATGCCCAGCTCATCTTCAAAACCGTATGGGAGAGCCTGGAGGAGGATGTCGGCCATGAAAACCTCCGTTTTCCCAAGGAATTGATTCTCTTGGGAGGAGCCCCGGGGGCGGGCAAGGGAACACAGACGCGATTCATCATGGAGGCTCGTGGCCTGACCTGTCCTCCCATAGTGGTCAGCGAATTACTGGTGACTCCCGAAGCCGAAAAAATCAAGGATCAAGGAGGAATGGTCGGCGACAAGGAAGTGGTGGGAATCCTGCTGCGGAAGCTCTTGGAAGATGATTTTCGGGACGGGGCGCTCTTGGATGGTTTTCCTCGAACCCGAGTCCAGGTGGAATGCCTCAAGCTACTGGTGGATCAGATCAACAAGCTGCATAACGAATTCGAAACCACGCCCCTGGCCATCAACTTTCGGCGGCCCACGATTCATGCCATGGTGTTGTTCGTCAGTGAAAGGATCAGCATCGAGCGGCAGTTGCTGCGCGGCCAAATGATTGCCGCCCACAACCGGGAGGTCGAGGAGACGGGGGTCGGAAAGGTCCAGGAACTGCGCCCGACCGACTTGAGCGAAGATACCGCTCGGCGACGTTACCGAGTCTTCAAGGAGCAGACTTGGGACGCCCTTCAATCACTGAAGGACATTTACCACTATCACTTCGTCAACGCCGAAGGACCGATCGCCGAAGTCGAGGCGAATATTCTCAAGGAACTCCAGTACCAAAGCTCCTTGGAGTTGGAGCCGCGGACGGTCGATCGGCTGGCTCCCATTCCCTTGGCCGAAGAGATCGTCGTGCACGCTCGACAGGACCTCGTCCGCCGCCTGGACGGTTACGAGCTGGAACATACGGAATTGTTCATGCAGACGGTCGATTTGATTCAGTCGAAGTTCGTGCCCATCATCAAACGCCATGCGATCTCCGGGCAATCCATTGTCAATTCGGAAGACCCCCTTTTCGACGATCCGCTGGCCTTGTCGATGTTGATTGATATTTTTTCCGAGCGTGGTTTCCACGCGGTGGTCGACAAGCACATTCAAGAGATTCCAGAACGATTCGACCCCAAGACGGGTGACATCCATGTTCGGTCCAAGGCGATCTATCGGATCCACATTAACTTCAAGGGCTCCGAGATTCGTCGGGGCTGACCGGGTGTCACGATTCCTCCTGACTTGGGGGGCGAGGGGCCGGGAGGGAAAATTCCGCGAGTAGCAGTTGACGCAGACCCCCTGATTCGTCGATACTTTTCAAGCAGATTCGAGGGATTCCTTCAAATTTCGCGATTCGTCCCCTAGGCCCCATCCTTCACGGTGGGAACCCCTCAGGGGTGAGAGTCGCAAACCATCCAGGAAAGGGCAAGAGCGATCGAACGAATTCAAGCCAGAGTCAATGAGCAGATTCGGGTCAGTCCGGTCCGCGTCATTGGCGCCGACGGTCAGCAGCTAGGAATTCTGTCCCGAGACGAGGCGTTGCAAAACGCTCGGGATGTCGACTTGGACTTGGTCGAAGTGGCTCCCAACGAGCGTCCTCCCGTCTGTCGCATCATGGACTACGGGAAATACAAATACGACAAAAAGAAGAAGACGCATCAGCACACGCACCATACGAAGACCAAGGAAATTCGGCTCCGCCCCAAAACCGGAGAGCACGATATTGGTTTCAAGGTGAAGCAGGCGAAGGGATTCTTGGGCCAAAAAGACAAGGTTCAGATTTCCGTGGTCTTCCGAGGTCGTGAGATGGCGCACGTCGAGGAGGGGCACCGAGTGATTGAGACCGTGGTGAATGAACTGCTGGAAATCGGCAAGGTCGAATCCCCGATTCAACAGCAGGGACGGCGGATTACGGTCACGATTGCTCCTCGCTAGGGAGTCGCCGCGGTACTGCGGACCCATTCCCCCATCAGTTCCACCATTTGCTGGGCCGATGCACTTGCGCGGTAATGCTGATGTACGAATTGCTGTCCCTGCCGACCAAGAATGCGGCGGCGCGGGGTGTCGGTGAGCAGGGCGTGGCATTTGCGAACCAAGTCTTCTCCGTCTCCCGGCTTGAATAGCTCCCCCCCTCCCGTCCTCTCGAGTAGCTCGGGAAAGGCCCCGTGGGCTGGTTGGACCACCGGTTTGCCGGCTGCCAGGGCCTCCAGGACATAGAGTCCCTTCGGGTCCTGGTAGGGAGAAGGAACGCTGAGCAGATCGATGCGGCGTAGAAATGCGATCTTGCCGGCTCGGTCCACCGAACCGGCATATTCGAAGTCGTCCCCATGTCCCGCCGCGCGGATCCTCTGAAATTGGGCTTCCGCATACTCGCGATGATGCTCCCCCAGCCAGCCGGCGACCGCCAGACGTAGCCTTCGAGTTTCCGGAAGTTGCTTCAACTTCAGGAAAGCATCGACCAGTAGGTGGAGCCCTTTCTCAGGCGCGAGGCGCGCGAGATAGCCGAGCGTCAACGGCGTGCCGACCGGTTCCGCGTCCAGTTGCTCGGGAGGAGGAAAACCTTCCAGATCGATTCCCAGGGGCGTTACCCGAAACTTCTCGGCGGGCAACTGCAAGTAGGAACTCATAAAGTCGGCATAATACTGACTGTGGACAACGAACCCATCCACATGCTTTCCCAGTCGCTGGATTTCGGCCAGGGCTTGGGACTGAAACGGCGCCGGAAGGTCTCGGAGAAAGATGTCGTCTCCCTGCAACGTGACCAGAACCGTGGTCTCCAACATCTGCTTCAAGTGGGGAACAAATCCCGCGATCAGAATGTTCGTGAGATTGATAACATCTGGCTGGATGTCCCGCGCGAGCCATTGAGCCAGCTCGAGGACTTCCCGGCGCTGCCGTCCTTCCAGTCCCTTGAGCATCGAGACGGTCAGAGCCCCAAGTTGCTTGGCGTCGGTACGGATGCCACGCGACGTGAACCAGCGAATGACGCCTGGGTGGTCCAGCATCCGCTTGAGGAAAGCGGGGCAGAAACGGAGCAGCGGAATCTGCTGTTCCAGATAGACATTGATTCCTCCCATGAAGATCCGCTGGAGACTGACATCCTCTTCGTCCGTCCGGATCGGAGTGTAGGTCGGAACTAACAGACATTCCACATCCGGGAGTCTCGAGAGGGCTCGAGCCAATGTGTTGTCATGCATGCAACTTCCACAGTACATGCCGGCGGCCCCGGCGGTGATGTAGGCAATCTTCAGCGAAGGGGTACTCATGCGCGGCGGGGTCTCCGAGCAGTCTTCAGGGGCAGAGTGGGATGAGCGGTGGTTGGGGGCCATGCCGGACAGAATACCGTGTTGAAGAATACCGTGTTGAAGAGGGGGCGTCGGC
>JBJHCD010000117.1:0-10336 GCA_050485845.1 Pirellulaceae bacterium
GTGGTCACTCGGTCCGCGAAACCATCTCCTGAATCGTCTTGGAGCCGAAAGAGGCTGGAGCGAGTGACTACGTCGATCGATTGTCCATCAACGGATAGGCCGTAGGGAGCGGCCAGACCGTCGGTGATCAGCTGCAACGTCTCCTCGATTCCATCCCCATCACGGTCCAGCGCTCGCCAGACTCGCCCCTTCAAGGAGGCAATGATCAGATTGTCTTCCTGGTCCCATGCCAGCGCGGAGGGCATGATCTCGCGCGGCAGTGGGAGCCGAGTTCCCAGGAATCCAGGGACGACCCGAAGCGTTTCCACCATCGCCGGAACTACGTCGGGCTCGAGTGGTGGAAAGGTATCCACCGAGACATCCGAGCCATAAGCCACCTTCACGGTAACAGCTTGCCCTTTCAATCCCGGAACGACGACCGTACCTCCCTCTTCCCACGCGATTTCCGGAGCGACGGTGCCTCGACCTTCCTCTTCATCCAGCAGGTCGAGCCAGATGCCTGGGTCCTGGTTCAGCCGCAAACGCATCTTGTTCTGATCGGAGCTGTTAACGGATTCGATTCCTCGGACGGCCTCCGAGCCGACCAGGTTCAGCAGCAACTCACCTTCCTCCGGGATTCCTTCCACTTCGAATTCCCGCACCCAGAATGATTCTCCAACCGGCCCCAGAAAGCGCTGCCGCACGTGAAGGATGATCTCGCGATCTTCCCGAGCGAAGTGCAGTCGGTGATTGAGCTGAATCCCTCCATCCAAATGCCGCAATTCGTCAAGATCCGTGACAAACTGGCCCTGCTTGCGAGGAGAGAGTACTTGCCCGTCGAGCCGCAATTGCCATTCGGCGGAGACATCTCCCAACGATGCGAGATCCGGGTTTCCTGGTTCCCAGAACCAAGTCTTGCCAACGGTCCGCTGCCGAGCGGCATCGCCCAGCCACCAGTGGGCGAGCCGGTTTTCTTCCAGGTCCAGCAGCAGGTTCTGACGGTTCGGCAGCCCCATGACCAGAGGCTTGATGTAGGTCGCCTCGCCCACCTTCGTGACTTCCGTGACGAAGACCGCTCGTTCATCCGCCGTGTCCGCTCCTCTTCCGGAGAGCCGCAACGTCCGAACAGGGTTGGGTTCCGGCGGGCGAAAATTCGGCTCGTTCAGCGTCGCCCAGACTGCCGAAAGTTGACGGTCCAGATCGTCGTTCAGCACGCCGGGAACCGGAGTCTGAACGGAAGGCATTTCCATGCGGGGGATGATTCGAGCGGGATTGCGAACCCAGCGATCAAACCAAGGGCGACGAATTCGCTGTTCGAGCATCGCCAGATTCGGTCCCAATGTGTTCAAGGGACCTTGCGGCGGGCGCACTCGACCCACGGCATGGCAACTCAGACACCCAAATCCATCGGCGGTTACCAATCGCGCGCCGATATGAGGGGCAATCTCCAGACTTCCATCGGCTGCCGTGATTCGCTCGACTTCTACCGCTTCATCCACCGATTCCACTTCTTCCACTTCATCCGAGCTGGCACGCTCTTGCTCGGGACTCACGGACCGGAGGTTTTCAGTCGCTGAGGGAAGGCCACTGGGAATCCGGTCGCTTTGAATCAATGCCGAGGCCAGCTGTTCAAGTTCCACTTCGGAAAGCGGGAATTTCGGCATGCGAACCTGCAGCCAGGGACGATGGACGGAGGCTCGCCCCGAGAGCACCGCTCGGAGAGCCTCGTCGTGAAGCTTGTCTCCCACGCTGTTCAGGGACGGCGGTGTCAACGCCGGCAATTGCTCGGCGAACCGTGGTTGTTGTTGAACCAATTCCTGCAGCCGACTTGAAAGTCCCTCATGCTCCTCCCGACCATGACAGGCCACGCAGTTGTACTCCAGCAGTTGCTGCTCCAGTGAAAGGATCGCAAAGGATGAATGTGTTCCGCTCGAGTTCTCCGGCACGCTTTTGCTGTCAGCTGCTTCCGTCTCTTGAGCCCCGTCAGCCTCTCGAGGTCGATTGTCAGTTGGAGCAAGTTCTGGAGCAAGTTCTGGCTCATGATCCCTGGCCTGAGCGGATGTTCCATCGCGGGATGGGTTCGAAGTGGAACGTGACGAATAGTAGACCTGCAGGGCCTCCTGTTCGTCGGGGCTCAATCCATAGGCCGGCTGCAGTTGGCTCGGAGCGTTGGAGGCGGAACAACCTCGCTTCCAATCGGAATCGGCCGTGAGTCCCTGCAGGCTCGGCTCCTCAGGGCCCGGCGTGACCGATTCGACCGAGGGTCCTTCATGGCAGGCCCCGCACCGATATTGCTGAAAGGCACGCTCTCCCACCTTCCATTCGGCGGACTTTTCCGATTCCTCTTTCGCGACCGGCCGAGACGAGGCCTCTCGATCGAGACGTTGCGGTTTCGCCTCCCGCTTGAGGCTGGCGAGGAACTGAGTCACCGCGCTGAGTTCCTCGTCGGTCAGATCGTAGACCGGCATGCGATGATGCACATTCAGCTCGTGCGGCGTTCGCAACCATTGGGCGAAAAATGCTTCTGGCCGCTTGTCTCCGATCCAAGTCAGGTCCCCTCCCTGAAAAAGGCCCGCCGTGCCCAGCGATTCATACGCGTGACAGGCCAGGCAGCCGAGCGAGAGCATGAGAGTTTGCCCTTGCTCGAGCAACTCCGCCGTGACTTCGGGACTCGGCTCGACCCCGTCGTCCTGTGAACCACCCTGCTCGGTCTCCGCTGAAGGCTCGTCAGACCGGCCGAGCAGGTACTGTCGCAGTCCCTCCTGTTCGGACTCCGACAAGGCAAAGTAGGGCATCCGTCGTTGCCCGGAACGAATGGCATCGAACTGGCTGGATGGAGGATGAGAAAGCAAGGATGGCCGATCGGAAGTTTCCGCCCCCTCCGGATCCTCCTCTCTAGGGATCAAGTCGGAATCATCGTCCGGCATCTGACCGGGATTCGAGGATGAAGCAGGTGAGGAAGCACGGGACGAAGCACGAGACGAAGCAGGGAGGGCAAGCCATTCGAGCAACCAATCGGAGTGAAGGTGATTGGCGAGTTGATCGAGGGCGGGAGCGGGGAGAGGAGGTGCTGGGTGGTTCGGGTGTCGCGAGTCCACGTTGCCTGCGGCTTCGTTCCGATCCTCTTTCAGCAACGCGTTCGAAATCACGGCCGGAGAATGCGGCTCGGCATGGCAAGCCTGGCAGCGGAGTGCTCGAGCCAACAGCTCACCTCGGCGGAATGAATCGTCCACCGTCGATTCGGGATCATGATACAGTTGGCGGTGCCCCAATGGTTCCCAAGAGAATCCCGGTCCGGTCCAGTACAGCGACAAAGCCGCCTCGTCCGCCGAGGGCTTGAATTGGACTTCCAGTCGATGCCAGTCGAACGAAAGGGGAATCGTGTCCGACACCAACCAGCTCGAGGTCTCGATCTCTCCGTTCAGGATTTCCTCGCCCGCCAGCTGGACATGAATGGTTCCACTACCGTACGCGGCGAGCCGATACGGGCCGGTGTTTTGCGACATCAGGTAACCGGACCAGGTTGCCGTATGGAGTGGACCGACCACGCGTGGGTCGCCGGCCAGCGAGGACCGGTCGATGCGGACTTCGCGATCGACGCGAACAATGGGTTCGTCGGCTCCGGCCTCCAGCTGAACGACAAGGCCGGGCAGGAAATCGAGTTCGTCGTCGGCTCGGGCCGGCGGGGATAGCATCAGCAACAAGCTGCTCCATGCCAACAGAGACCCGCAAACTATGGACCATGACCAGCCACGATGGCAAGTATCCGGATAACGACCGTCATCCCCGCGCGAGAAATCGTCATGGGTATCCCGTCGATCATGTCCCGTGCAATTCGTCATTGGTTCGTCTGGCGAAGTGGAAGTTGTTGGAGGAAGGTTTGTCGGGAGAGGAAGGTGTGGGAGGAAGAGCAGACAAGGGCAACGAAGGGCAGGGCGTGACGGGGGCGACTGTGAAAGCGGCTTGCCCGCGAGCCTTGCCGAAGTTCAGGGCTCATCGCATGGTTGTTCCACGGCCCGATCAATGATCCGCTGGATATCCTCTTGCGACAGGTCCATCGCGACCGCGAAGATGGCGAAGAGGTGCTTTTCAGCTTGGGATAGTTTGCCGTCGGCCGCCATCATGTGCAGGAGTTCCGAGAGGAGTTCCTCGCGGTCGGAACGTTTCGAGGGGATAGTCAGTTCACCCGGATTGGAGAGGGCATCCGCCACGATTTCACGAAAATCCTCTTGGTCGATTCCCCAGAGGTCGCACCGGTCGGCCAGTAACTCCAGCTCGCGCTGAGTCATTTGGCCATCGGCGGCGGCCATTAGCATGAGATTCCGAACAAGTTCACGGCGTTCCATGGACAAGACTCCTTCCCAAGGTAATCGAGCGTGGGACAAGGGGAGTGGTGGAGATGCCGCTTCCCGGTCGGCGGCGGCTTCCCTACCATGGTAACGTTTTTTCCGGTCGGAGAGCCATGGCGCGGCCCGGAAACTGGGGAGGAGGGATGAAGGGTGGAGGGGTGAGGGATGAGGAGCATTGCTGGAATGGACAAGGTCGGGAATGACGGCCGGGGGAAATTGAGTTAGATTGTGAAGAGATCTCGCGAACGGAGCCCATCGCATGTCGCAACAACTCAGGATCGTCGGTGAGCAGTTATGGAACAGGATTGGTGAATCCATGGATCGAGTCGAACAGCGTCTGCGACGCACGATTTCCATCCTGGAAGCAGCAGGAGTACCTTTTGCTATCGTGGGCGGCAATGCGGTGCGAATTTGGGTTGCCCAAGTTGACCCTGGTGCCGTGCGGGCGACGAACGATGTCGATGTGCTCGTGCGGGAAGAAGACCTGGAATGCATCAAGCAGGTTATGCAGGAGCACGGGTTTCGATACCGGAAGGCGGCGGGATTGCCGATGTTTCTGGAGGGTGACAACGACTCGGTCCGAAACGCCATTCATCTGATTTTTGCGAAGGCAATGGTCCGCGACGATGACTATGAGCCCAACCCGGATATCGAGCCCGTTGAGTATGGCGATGGGATCCGCACTCTTCCCGTGGAGCGACTCGTTCGGATGAAATTGAATTCGTATCTGCTTAAGGACCGAGTTCACCTGATCGACATGATTCAGGTCGGAATCATTGACGAAGGTTGGATTTCCAAGTTCCCCAAACCATTGGCGGAACGACTAAAGTCCCTCTTGGAAAACCCTGACCAATAGTCTGAATGACCAATGACCAACGACCAACGACCAATGACTAATGACTAATGACCAATGACTAATGACTGTGGTCACATTATTGGACTCGAGTAACCATGCATGAACCCGTAGCCTTTGAAACTCCGGAAAACATTGAAGTTCGCTATCGGTTGGCTGGGCTGGGGACTCGATTCATCGCTTGGTTTGTCGATCAAATCTTCGTCGGGATTCTGATCATTCTCTCCGTCATTTTGCTCGCCATCGTGGCCAACTCGCTCGGCGCGGTCCTGGACGAAATATTCGACGTATCCGACGCGACGCCCGAGCAGATCGGGACCTATTTCGTCGGCATCTTCCTGCTGATCTACGGGCTGGGGAGTTTCGCCTACTTTTCCATGATGGAACTCTGGCTTCGAGGCCAAACGCTCGGAAAGCGTTGGCTGGGAATCCGAGTTGTCAAGGCGGATGGGTTTGCCCTGGATGGCGTGAGCATCCTGATCCGCAACCTCTTTCGAGTGATCGACAATGTCCCCCTGTTGTGGATAATCCCGATCGCCTCTTCTCGTTCTCAGCGGGCTGGAGACATGGTGGGCGGGACGCTGGTTGTTTCGGATTCAGCGCCCGAACTGACCGAGGTCCGAGTACAACTCTCGGATCGGACGGCACTGGAGGCTGAGTTTCGATTCGACGCCGGTAAACTGGGTCGTCTTCAAGAGAGCGACTTTGAAGTCGTGGAGCGGCTCTTGGACCGCTGGCACGAGCTTCCCGACCAACAACGCGAGACGCTGAGCCAACGTCTGGTGGATTCGCTGGTGGCCAAGTTGCAAGTTCCCCCTCCCGAGCCTCAACAGCGGGCCCGGTTCCTGGAAGATCTTTTGGCTGCCGAGTTGCGCCGCCAAAGCCGCCTATTGGGGTGACCTTTCAACCCGTTCCTGTCAGCTGCCAGCCGGCACGGTAATCCCGGTGAATCAGCGCATCGGCTTCCGGCACGTTCGTGGCTTTCAACTGCTGACTGTTCCACTCCAATTTCTTGCCGGTTCGATAGGCGACATTCCCCAAGAGAACTGTTTCGGTCAGAGGGCCCGAATAGCTGAACGGGCACGACGTCGTTCCCTTGCCCACGATGGCCGATGTCCATTCGGTGTAGTGGTTATGGTCGGCAATTTCGGGAATCGAGTAGTCCCGGAATGATTCGACCGGAAAGAGTTGAGGATTCTCCGGGAATCCGACAAACAGGTTCCCCTTTTCGCCGACGAACAACACCCCGTTGTCCGAACCGGGCCAGTCGTCCGGAGCCTGAAACAGTTCTCGAGGAGGTTGCTTTCCGGCTTCGTACCAGGAGAGCTTCAGATCGGGTGTCGTGTATTCGGTCCCAGGAAACTCATAATGGACGATGCACCAGTCCGGCCCACTTTCCGGATGCGGTTCCGGTCCCTCCGCCGAAACGGTGCGTGGGGCGGAAAGAGCCAGGGCATTCACCACCGGGTCGAGGATGTGGCAACCCATGTCCCCCAACGCCCCCGTGCCGAAGTCCCACCAACCTCGCCAGTGAAAGGGATGATACGCTCCCGCGACATACGGCCTTTCCGGAGCATTCCCCAACCATAAATCCCAGTGGACGTGACTCGGCACCCGATCGGTTTGTGCAGGCCGATCGAGCCCTTGCTTCCAGAATGTTCCCGGGCGATCCGTCCAGGTATGCACCTCGCTGACTCGGCCAATCGCTCCATCCCGGATCAATTGCACGGCGGTCTTCAGTCGCGAGGTGGCATGATGCTGTATCCCCATCTGCGTCACCACTTTCTGCTGGGCGGCCGCTTCGGTCAACCGCCGAGCCTCCCATACAGTGTGAGTCAGGGGCTTCTGAGTGAACGCATGTTTCCCCAAGCTGATGGCCGCCAGGCTGATGGCGGCGTGCATGTGATCGGGAGTCGAGACCGTGACCGCGTCGATGTCCTGCTGTTCGAGCATCTTCCGCCAATCGGTATAGGTCTTGGCCTGGGGAAACCGCTGAGCGGCCGCCGCAAGTCGCTGCTCGTCAATATCACAGATCGCCACAATATGATGGCCAACCGAGGTCTCCATCATGTCCGACAGTCCCTTGCCTCCCACGCCGACGCATCCGATATGGACCTTGTCGCTGGCCGCGGTCTCGCTCGAACGAACCACCAACGGTCCGACCAGTGGAGCAGCCAGGCTCGCTCCAGCCACCTGTCCCAGGAACTGACGACGACTCGATTTGTGCATACAGCAAGGCACCTTATTGAGGGAGAACGAAATCAATCAGGACAAACGCCACAATCAACCGCCACTTGGTCCGGAAACCGTCGTCAACGCACGGGGCCGAAGCCTCCGTGCCGGCTCAAACATCACAGAGGGCAATGGCTTCCTTCAGGCCGGTCAGCGGATCACCCGTGGGAATGAATTCCTGACCGACAAACCCCTTATAGCCCACATCCACCAAGGCTCGCATCACGGCAGGATAATTAATCTCCTGATTCTGATCGAGTTCACCTCGGCCCGGGTTTCCAGCGGTATGAATATGGCCGATGTGCTCATGGTGCTGACGGATGCGGCGGATGATATCGCCATCCATGATCTGCACGTGATAGATGTCGAACAGTAGTTTAAGATGGGGCGATCCAACTCGGCGGATGATGTCAATGCAGTATTCGGTCTTGTCCCCTTGATAACCGGGGTGCCCCTTCATGGGATGTGAGTCATCGCGGGTGTTCAGCATTTCGAGGCAGAGCGTCACATCCTTCTCTTCCGCATAAGGGAGGATCTTCTTGAAGGCTTCCACGCAATTGTCGGCCCCCTCTTCGTCGGTCAAATTCTCCCGCATGCCGGTAAAGCAGATCACCCGTTTGAATCCATACTCGGCACAAGCGTCGATGGCTTCTCGAGTTGCCCGAAACACCTGGTCATGATAGCGGGGATTGTTAAAGCCGCGGACGAAGGGTGGATCGGGATCCATGTCAATCGAAGCGATCGCACACTCCAGTCCGGCCTCCTTCAATTGAGGAAAATACTTCGGCTCGATCAGCTCCACGCTCTCGCATCCCAGTTGCTTGGTTAAGTGGATCAACTCAACCGGCTCCCAGTAGGGCGTATAGCACCAACTGACCAGCGACTGACGAATCCGGCCATTCTTGACGACTTTCTGGACATCACCCACGTCAGTGGCAGGTTCTTGTCCTGCGGCCTGCCGAGTCCCCGCGCGGGATCCTTCCAGCACGGCCAGGGCGCCGACCACCGAACCGGCAGCTCCTTGGAGCAATCGGCGGCGGTCTACGCTGGTTTCGGTCGAGCGGGGGCTGTTCGATGATGTCGGACGGGTATTGGGATCCATGAGAAAACTCCTGATGGCCGGCTCGCTTGGCGGCCGGACCGCCTATCCCCATTCGGGAATTCGTGGACGACGTCGTGGAAGGTGACACAAGCAACAACGGCAAAGAGACGGCAAGAGACAGAACAAGACGAATAAAAAAACGGAAACAAGACTTGGAAGTGAAAAACGGGAAGCGAGAGGTGGAATGGAGAATGGAAAAGACCTGCGACTCGGGTCAAGCCAGAGCCTCTCGAGTTCGCTGGATCAGCTGATTGTCCGAATCTCGGGAACCTCGCATCTTCAGTAAGCTCGAGGCCAGGAAGTGATTACGCCACTCCGGAGTGACGGCATGGTAATCCTCGAGGACGGCGGAGCTGAACTTGTAATCGTGGGAGTCGTTCCCTTTCATGAAGATCAAACGCCGAGCGGCATGCATGACCTCTTCGGCACTGCCACCCGACTTCAAGTGGTTCAGTAGATGGCTGACCGCTTGTTGTGGCTGTCGGTTCAGTGTGTCGAAAATGGCCTCGACCACCTCTTCCGGTCCTTCGGCTCCGTCGACGGGAGTTGCCTCCAGTTCATCGATTTTCTGATTGCCGACATTCCCGCGCCCCTCCATCGATTCGCGGAAGTGGGGAAGGAAGGCGGCATTCTGCAGCAGGAGCAGCCGGCGAGTTTCATCGCTCTTGGTGGTCTGGAAGGCATAATGGAGAGCGTTCGAAGTGGTAACGGCATGCAGGGCAACAATCGCCGGTTGACGCATGAGCAACTCGCCCGATCCCAAGAAGAGACCGTCATAAATCGATTGCGGATGAACACCCCGGTTCAGCATGTCGGCGACCAATCGGCTGGCATCCTCCGGACTTCCTTCCCGCACGACCTTCAAGATCTCCGCGGGAGCCTGGGGGTCCAGACTACCACTTCGCCACTCGGCTTTAATCGTGGGGGCCAATTCCTGATTCAGCCGCCAGGCTCGGTCGGCCGCCAGGTCGTTTTCGGCGGGATTCGGATCACCGGTATGATTAAGCAGCGCGTATGCCAGCGACCGAAGGACCGGTTCGGCGTACCGCCAGCCGATGCAATGCAGCGTGCGGAAGGCATTGGCCACATAAATTGCCTTGTGCCCGATGCTCCGATAGTCGCGAGCCCCGTAGTAAGAAAAGAGTTCGAATAACTCATTCGCTCCAGCCGATCGAGCCAATCCGGCCACGGCCGCGTCCGCCGCCGGTTCGTCCCACCGCTCCATCGCTTCGCGGAATACGGCATGAGCCTGGTGAGGAGCAGGAACGGCGCTTTCGTCGACCGGACCCATGGTCCAATCCCCTTCGCGGACATCGGCGGCCTGCGCACTTTTGAAGTAGTCCAGCGACCAGAAGATGGGGAGCCAGCGGTCGGAATCGGCCGAAGCGAGGCTGGCCAAATGAGCTGAATTCACAACCAGCACGGCATGGAACTTGAAACCAACGGCCGGGCGGGGCTGAACATTGCGGACACCGGCCAGCAGCAGAGCGGCCAGAACCTCCTGGTAACTGGCTCCCCGCCGAATCCGATCCGCGAAAGCCTCCACCACTTGACCGCGCGGCGTATCCTCCAGCAAACGAACAAGGGGCTCGATATCCGAGTCAAACCGGGCGATGTTGGGATCGAGCTGAGCTTCCTGGGCGGAAACCGGCTGCAACCCTCGGAGAAATCCAAGTTCACCGCAGCCGAAAGCGGCGGTCCCGATCGCGGCGGTCTGCAAAAACTGCCTTCGATGATGCTGCATCCCCTTCATCGCAATGTCCCCTTTTGTTCGCGTTCTCGCTCTTCCAAAATTCTCGCGTTCGCTGCCCTGAGTTGCTC
>JBJHCD010000118.1:0-10308 GCA_050485845.1 Pirellulaceae bacterium
GGTCACGATAACCGAGGACATCACCGAACCAAAGCAGGGAGAGCTGGACGGAGCCTCCTACGAGGCAGTTCGGCATAACGCTTCACTGGCCTGGGATCGCCGGTAGTAGAAGTGAACCGGGTAGGGGGGGGCGACGGGCTTGCTGGTTTACGGGCTTGCGGTTTTGCCTGTTTTGTCGCTTCGCCGCTTTGTCGGCAAACCCGCTTTGCCCACTCTGATTTTCTGCTCTTTACGCCAAACGCCTTTCCCGGCACAATACTCCCGCCAGCTTCCGAGAGACACGACGTTGACTCGGAAGTGATGGCTGGGGGCGTCGCCAAGTCGGCCGGCGCCGGAACTTCGAGGCTGTCTCGCATCAGCAAGGAGCGCTGAACGTGAAGATCTCTGTATGCCGTATTCTGGTCGCAGGCCTCCTGAGCCTCGGCCTCTCCCTCTCCGCGTCTGCCCAACAACCCGCCCAGCAGGCCGCTCGACCCAACTCGCCCCCCCCAGCATCGGGCACGAGCGTGGCGGTGTTGGACATCAACGAGGTTTTTGAAAAGAACATCCGGTTCAAGACCGCGATGGACGAGATCCGCGACGATATCAAGGCCTATGAAACTTCGGTGGTGGAGAAGCGGAAGCAGGCGTCCGCCATGAACGAGAAACTGGCCGAGTATCAGCCGGGATCCCAGGAATACAAGGCACTGGAGACACAACTGGCTCAGATGGCCGCCGACATGCAGGTCGACATGGCCATGAAGAAGCGGGAGTTCATGGAACGGGAAGCGAAACTGTACTACTCGGCCTACATGGACACCCTCCAGCAGGTCGGCGATTTCGCCAGCCGCTACAACATCAGTCTGGTGCTTCGCTTTAACGGCGAGGAGATTGATCCCAAGGAACGGAGTAGCGTGCTTCAAGGAGTCAATCGAGCCGTCGTCTATCAGCGGAACCTGAATATCACCGACCAGATCGTTCAGGAACTCAACCGCGGCTCAGCCCCTCGCAACGCGAACGCTCGACCCGCCGCTCCCGCTCCGCAACAGCGACGCTAGAGCCTTAGTCGAAACAGTTCGATATTGGATCGACGACTGGGGCTCGCCCGCGAGCCGATGCCTCGTTGACTGTCTCCACTGCCCCGATTCATGCTGGAATCCGACGTGATTTCCTCTTCACAATACCAGCGAACGATCGCTGCTCCCGTTCGAGTCCAGGGATTCGGTTACTGGAAAGGCGAAGACGTGACGGTCGAGTTCCGTCCCGCCGCCGAGGATTGTGGCATTGTCTTTTTCCGGGACGATGTCACGCCTTCCCGAGCCATTCCGGCCCTCGTTGAAAACCGCATTGATATTCCCCGCCGCACCGTTCTCGCCTGCCAAGGCTCCACGGTGGAAATGGTGGAACATATCCTGGCGGCCCTGCGAGGGCTGGGAGTCGACAATTGCGAAGTGCATGTCGACCGAGCCGAAATGCCGGGTGGTGACGGGTCGAGTTATCCGTTTGTTCAGGCTCTCCAATCGGCGGGCATCCAGCGGCAGTCGCTTCCTCGCCGCTACCTCCGCGTCAGCTCGACACTTCGAGTGGAAGACGAGGCGGGATGGGTGGAGGCCTATCCTTGTGATCAGTTTCGACTGGAATACCATCTCGACTACGGCCCGGCCGGCCCCATTGGTCAGCAATCGTTTCTCTTGGACATGGAGGAATCTTCGTTCTGCCGTGAATTGGCGGCGGCCCGAACCTTCCTGACCGAAGATGAAGCGACGGAAATGCGGCGTTTGGGACTCGGCGCCCGAGTCAGTCCGCGAGACCTGCTGATCTTTGGTCCCACGGGTCCCATCGACAACGAACTTCGCTATCCGGACGAGTGCGTGCGTCACAAGACGCTGGACATGCTGGGCGATCTGGCCCTGGCCGGTGTACCCATACTGGGCCATTTTGTCGCTTATCGTAGCGGTCATCGCCAGAACGCTCAGATGGTGAGGGCTCTGTTGGCTCAGGCCCGCGAGGAGTCCGACCCTCCGATCCCCATTCGGCAATCCGCCTGATACGACTACCTCTCTCTCATCCATTGATCCACAAGGACGACCAGGATGGCAACGCACATTGATCCCATGGCCAGCGTCTCTCCGAGCGCGGTGATCGACGACGACGTCTCGATCGGTCCGTTTTGCGTTGTCGGCCCCGATGTCCGAATCGGGCGAGGAACTCGACTGCAGAACAGCGTTACTCTGACGGGGCATACCACCATCGGAGCGGACAACCAAATCTTCCCGGGTGTCGTGATTGGTGCCGAACCGCAGGACCTCTCCTACACGGGGACGCCAACTCGGGTCGTCGTCGGCGATCGAAACACGATCCGCGAGTGCGTGACAATCAATCGAGGAACAGAAAAGGAAGAGGGACTCACCGAACTCGGCAGTGACTGCTTCCTGATGGCCAACTGCCATATCGCCCATGATTGCCGAGTGGGGGACCGAGTGATCATGGCGAATGCCGTCCTGCTGGGAGGACACGTGCATGTCGCGCATGATGTCATGATCTCCGGAGGGGTCGCCATCCATCATTTTGCTTCCATCGGCTGCTACAGCTTCGTGGGAGGCTTGAGCCGCGTACTGCACGACGTTCCCCCCTACACACTGGCCGACGGCAATCCCGCTCGGCCCCGCTGTCCCAATACGGTCGGACTGAAACGAAATGAGTTCTCCGACGAAGTGATCCGTGCCCTCTCGGAGGCATTTCGCCTGCTCTACCGGGCCAAAGTCGGTCTGGAACGAGCGAGAGAGTCCCTGGCAAGCAAAGACCTCTTGATCCCCGCCGTCCATCACCTGCTCCGTTTCATTCAGACGCAGCATGAAGGAAGGCACGGTCGCGGACGCGAAAGAAGGAAAGCAGCATGAGGCCCCTGAACCTGGCCGTCATCGGCGGCGGACGACTCGGCACCATTCACGCTCGGCTGGCGCAAACGCTCCCGGAAGTCAACTTGGTGGCTGTTGTGGAGCCCTCGTCAAGCCGACGATCGCAATTGCGCGAGGAACTGGGAACTCGGGTGGTCACCCACCATGACGAGATACTCACCGAGATCGAAGCGGCGATCGTGGCAGCGCCGACCTCGTTCCATCACGAAGTGGTGACGTCGCTGCTGGAGCAGGGAATTCACGTGCTGGTGGAAAAGCCGATCACCTCGACCGCCAGGGAAGCCCAGGAACTGGTGGAGTTGGCCGAGCGTCAACGGTTGGTCTTGCAGGTGGGACACGTGGAACGATTCAATCCCGCCTTCACGGCCGCCCTTCCCCATCTAGACACGCCCTACTATGTCGAGGCCGTGCGGGCCAGTGGCTACACCTGCCGGTCGATCGATATCGGCGTGGTCATGGATCTGATGATTCACGACCTCGATATCGTCTTGTCATTGGTCAGTAGCCCACTCGTGGAAGTGCAAGCGATCGGGACGTCGGTCTTCGGGCCCCATGAAGACATGGCTCACGCTCGGCTTACCTTCGCCAATGGCTGCGTTGCCAATCTCTCCGCGTCGCGTACCAGCGACCGGCCGGCCCGATATCTTCATGCCTACCAACGGGAAGCGTGTGCCCGAATCGATTTCGCCACGAAGAAAGCGGAATTGATCAGTGTGTCCGACCGAGTCGCTCAAGGTCTTGACGTCCACGGGATGAGCGCCGACGAACAAGAGCACCTCCGGACTCGATTGTTTGAAGACTACCTTCCTCGGACGGAACTGGTTGTCAACGACCAGAACGCCATCCTGAACGAACAGCGTGATTTCATCCACTGCATCCAGACGGGGCATGCTCCTCAAGTTCCCGGCCTCGCCGGCCAACGAGCCGTGGAAGTGGCCGAGAAGATCATTCAGCAGGTGACCGACTTCCAGCAGAGACTGCGGTATCCGACCCTCCTCCCCATCTCGGCTGCCACCGTCACGCGACAAGCGGGCTGAAACCCTGAGGCAGCTCCCGATTCGGCATGGACTCGAGACCGATGCGTATTCCTTCCCGATGGGTTACTCGCCCCGATGGGCTTGCCCTCCCCGACGACGACTTCGCTGAGACGACCGGTTCCAAGGCGAGCCCCCTCGAATCTCACCGTTGGTTGCTGAACGGATTGAATCGCAGGTAATTCAAGTGTCGGTAGAGTTCGCTGGATTGCAGCAATTCGGGATGCTTCCCGTGAGCGACCAACTTTCCCTTGTGCAGCAAGAGGATCAGATCGGCGGAACGGAGCGTGGCCAGGCGTGAGGGAATGACCAGCATCGTTCTCCCCTCGGCGACTTCTCGCATGGCCGCGTCCAACAGATGCCCTTCCGCGTCGGAGAAGGCCTCGTCGGGCTCCTCGACAATGACCAGTCGAGGGTCACCCGCCACGGCCCTGGCCAGCGCGACGCGAAATGCCTGGGATGGTTCGAGCCGCATCCCTTGTTCTCCGACAATCGTTTCGAAACCGTCGGGAAGATCGAGGATGAAGTCGACCGCTTGGGCCCGCTTTGCCGACTCATGAATTTGAACCATGGACAAGTCACCGCGGCCGCAACTGATATTCTCGGCAACCGTTCCCGTCAGTAGCAGGGCATCATTCAGCACTAATGCCGTCTGTTTCCGCACCGTGGCCAGTGTTCCCCAGCGGACGTCCATGTCATCAATCACCACGCGTCCCGCCACGGGATCGTAGAACCGGACCAGGAGACCGGCCAGGGCGGTCGGCGACTGGCGGTCATCGGCGAACAGGGCCGTTCTCATCCCCGCTGGTATCAGGGCCGAGATCTCATCCAGCACCTTCCGCCCGCTCCGATCCATCAGCGTGACGCTCTCCAGGCGGATCTGCCGCTGAAGGGCGGGAAGCGCCTTGGCATCGGCCAATTGAGTGACGCTGACCGTTCGATCCAGATAGGCGAATACCTCCTTTGCCGCTCGTTCACATTCCGGCAATAGCTGCCGCAAATGAACCAACCTTCGAGCTGGAAAGTAGGCACTGACCAGAGCCGCAATCTGCACGACACTCCCAGCCACGGAGGCCGCCGAGGAGAGTCCGGTGATCAACAGCGCCACCGCCACTCCACACAGAATCATGGTCCAAAGCCAAACCGATCGAGTTGCTTCGCCCACGTCCCCTCGGTAACTGGAATGCAGCTGTTGTTTCAGGGTGTCCTCGAACGACTCGCCGGGAGGTCGGTCCAAGGAATACCCCGTGGCCAAGGGAGTCAGGCGGAGGGATTCCAGCAGGAGCGAATCAAGATGTTGTGCCCGCTCGTGCCACAAGCGTTTTTGATGCCCCGCCGATTCCCGAAAATAGCGGTCGGCTCGCCAGATCAATGCCGCCAAGATCAGAGCGAACAAGGCGGACCAGAAGTGAATCGCCAGAGCCAGTCCCAGCAATAAGAACAGCAATACCAGGGAGTAGGGAACCGACCGCCACCAGGAAGCCAAGCCATGCCGGACCGTCTCCAGCCGGTCACTGAAAAGTTCCTCGGGAAGAGATCGATTTCCCCCCAAGACATCGCTGCATCCGAGCCGATAGGCGTGGTGATGAATGGACGTCTTCAATTCGGCCACGGCCTGACGGGCTCCCCAATGGGCCGACCGCCGTAACATCACCACGCTGATCCCTTGCAAGACCGCGACGCCGATCGAAAACAGGGCCAGAAGAAACAAGATTCGCCCGCGTTCTTCGACCGGCCAGGAAATCGGCCCCTTCTCCATGAGCGGACCGAGCAACAGGTCGTCCGGCAAACGCTCCCCCACCGGATCAATCAAGAGCTGAACCAGATAGCTCAGCCCAATCAGCAACAGAAGGGGAAAGAAAGCGGAAATAACGCCGAAGACATAAATCCACAGCCGGGAACCCGCACCATGGCCACGAACTCGCTGAAATGAAGACCCCTGCATGAACACCATCCCACAGTCGGAGTAAGTTGGGGCTTCCGTACATGACGCCAGGTCCTCATCTGAAGAAGCCGCCCTGGAAACGGCTTCACGCCTCTCTCCAACTTCACGCCCCTTCGCGGCGTAACGTTCTCCCCGGCTCGCCACTCGAATTCGAGCCGCTCACCCTCCGGTGGAAAAAGTCGTTCACTAGGCCAAGTCGCGATCTTCAAACAACAACAGCGCGAGCAACATCGCAATGATGCTGTAGAGCCCGCAATAAACCAACGCCAATGCCAAATAGGCCAACGGAACCTCGGCATCCGCGGCAATCGCCGCCTGCATGTTGAACACTTCGAGGTTCGGAAGCACGGTCGCAATCAACTGAGCAAAAAAGCCGACGATTTCAAATTGCTGTTCGGACGATTGCACCAGCAGCGGAGTGATGTTCCCCAGCACGAATACACTGAAGCAGATCATGATATTCGCCAGGAGGGGCAACCGAGTGGAAATGGCCACGCTCACCGCCGCCAACACCAAAGTCTGCATGAAGGAAAGCACCAGTCCGGGGATTGTCACCGCCAGCTCGTAGTAACAGAGCTGCCAAGTCGGGTCGGACGCGGAGGTTTCCTTCGCATCATAAATCGGCTTGTAGGCCACCAGAATCAGAAATACCGTCCCCAAGATCAAATACATCAAGAGCAACGTCCAACTGATCCCGAAAAACTTTCCCAACACGAAGGAAGTCCGTCGAACGGGCTTGGAAAGCACGGTGAGCGCGGTGCGTCCCTCAATCTCCTCCGACACCGACGTGCTGGCCGACCAGACGGTCTGCAGCAAGCAGAGGAACATGATCAAGGAGAAACCGGAATCCTTGAGCATCTTGATGTCCTCGCCGAATGTGTTGTACGGCAGGAAAACAAAGATGACCAACGCCGAGATACCGACCGCCAAAATGATCGCGAACAGCGGCTGTGCAATGTCCGACTTGAATGTGGCCAAGGCAATCGCCGACATCCGAGGAAACAATGTTCGCTGCAGGAAATACATCAGGAAAACCGCGATGACCGACAGAGCGGTCACCGGGATCGCGAAGACTTCGGGAAAGGCAAGCGTCGTTCGCAAATCCATCCGCACCGTGGCGTCCGAGGTCCCATGATTGACGACAAACATCTCTTCCACGTAGTCGTCACCAAAACTGATCGCCGTCTGCTCGCCCCGCATCCAACGGTAGCTCGTGCCGCCCGCCACGCGAAACTCGGGACGATCCACCACTTGTTCCTGCGCCGGCACGGCCGACAGAGTTAAGTCCTGGGAACTTTCGACCACGATCTCCCGAATCTCGTTACCCATGAACTCAACGAGAATCGGAACCTCTTTGGTCATGTCCGCTTCGTTGTCCTCATCCCGAGGTGTCGGCGGAACCGTGACCTCCACGCTCCGAGTTCCCACGGAACCGAGACCACGAAGTGACAGCAAGAGATCGGCCGGACGTTGGGCGAACATCGTGCCGATGATGCCGAATGCCGCAAAGGCCGCCACAATCGCGAAGACAGGCAACAAGGCCCCTTCCCCAACCGCCAAGGGAACCTCATCCGCCGTGCGGCGGAAAAACTGGTGGGGAGCCAATCCCCGAGTCACCACCCAGAGGACTCCCCAAACGAGGCAGAGAATCGCCAAGCCGACGAGACATCCGACGCCCAGCAACCACAGCGGAGTAAGCCAATTGCTGGTCCAATCCGGAACAAATGCGAAGAGTGCCATGCTGATTTCCAGGTATATGATTCCCTCGACGAACACCGGCGGGTCCAAGGTTCCGTTCCCTCTCGCTCCCCACAAGCCGCTGCCACGCCTCCATCCAACTCCGCATCCTGCGCCGCCAAGCGTCCATCGCCGCCTATTACGCGGTTCACGCCGGCAAAGTTCGAACGGCCGACGGTCACCCACGTTCCTTAACGCAATGCGCCATCGGCATTTGCCTGACTCATCCCTCCATGGAACGGTCCCTCAGTATAGTTCCCTGTCCACCATTGCACTAGCGGCTCTGCCGACTCATCTCACACCCCGAACACCTCCCCCGCCATACCGTCGCTACAGCCCCCATAACTGAATCCCCCCGCTGCACCAAACGGACTCTCTGCACGGCATGTCTAGGGAGGATCGTACCCACCTGGATGAAGTGGATTGCACCGAGCGATGCGGAAGAGCGTTTTCCAACAGCCTCGAACAAAGCCATACTTCCGCAGCGCTTCAATGCCGTAATGACTGCAGGAGGGATGGAAGCGACAATGACTTCCCAACCAGGGGCTTAAAAATCGCTGATAGAAGCGGATCAGGAGGATGGCGGACTGAGTCGGGAATTGGGTCAGGAGCGATCCGAGTTTTCTCATCGTTTTCCTCCACGCTTTGCTTCACGCTTCCCGTCACGTTTTCCGCCGCGTTTTCCGTCACGCTTTCCGCCGGGCGTTTTCCCCTGGTCGGAGTGAGAAGGCGAGCCTTGCCCTCCTTGTCGTTCACTGCGAGCTTGTTCACTGCGAGCGATTCGATGGACCAATCGCTTGAATGACTCGGCAATGGCCGCCGAATCGAGTACCGCCCCTTTTCGGGGGCGCGCCACCCAATCCCAACCCTCCGGCAGTTCCCCTTTCTGGCGACGAAATGCCTCCCGAATCCGCCGCTTCCACCGATTCCGTTCGACCGCCCCTCCCACTCGCTTGGAAACCGACACTCCCAGCCGACTACGCGTGGAACCGTTGCGAGTTCCATGAATGACCAGGACCTGATCCGCCGCGAATCGCCCCTGGAAGACCCGATCAAATTCGCTCCCCTTCCGCAGTCGGTCCTCTCGGGAGAACGTCTCCCGAGGACCTGGCTGCTCGCGATCCAAAGGTTGATGGCCTGAGGGACTATGGTTCATCCGGCTCGCTCCCCCTGGACAAGGGCCGCTCGGCCCAATCATCCGGGCGAAGAGGAGTAGCCGATGGCCCGGCACGTCCCTCCTCGTCGAAGGCTTTCGAGTAGTACCGGACCCAACGCCCGAAAGTTCGCACGAACAGGAGTAACAATAGGCCCAAGGCCACGATGGAAAACAGGGCGATCAGCACGCGAAGTCGCGCCTGTGGGCTCAGATGGAGCCAAAGTGGCCGCTCCAACTCGGTGACGACCTCCCCCCACGGGCCGACGATCGGCCAAGCTTCTCCCAACGTGTCCCAACCTCGGAAAAAAACATGCTTCAACGCCAAACCCGCCTACCACCTGAGATTACGCCGCGGAAACTGAGGATATCGCTTCTCCAAGGCCCGAATCTGCTCGGCCGCTTCATCATCCACTTGCGGAGGGATCACAATCTGAATCAAGGCGAACAAGTCTCCATGCCCACCACTGGCCATCTTGACCCCCTGCCCCTTGATCCGAAGGCGGCGTCCACTGGAAGTCCCTGGGGGAATCTTCAGACTGATCGTCCCGCCGGGGGTCGGCACATCGACTTTGGCCCCCAACTGGGCTTCGGCCAGAGTGACGGGAACATCGACTTCCAAGTCGTGCCCCCGGCGTCGAAAACAGGGGTGAGGAGCGACGAGAACCGTGAGCAGCAAGTCCCCCGGCTTCCCACCTCGAGCTGCCTGGCCCCCCTGCCCTCGCAAGCGAATCTTCTTGCCGCTTTCGATGCCCGCCGGAATCTTCACACTAATCGTTTCGGTCCGTCCACCCCGATTCAACACCACCGAGGATTCACCCCCGAGAATGGAAGTGGTGAAGGGGATCTCCAATTCGGCATGTAAATCAGCCCCCCGAGCAGGAGATCGCTGAGCCCCTCGACCGCCACCTCCAAACGAACGAAGTATCTCTTCAAACGAACCGACGTCCGCTCCACCATAGCCCCGAAAAATATCGGGATCCAATTCCGGACCAGCTCGACGCGATCCTCCCGATCGCCCCCCCCAGCCGGCCCCACTAACGTTCTCGAAGTCACTCCCAAACCGGTCGTATTTCTTGCGACTTTCGGCGTTTCGCAGAACATCATAGGCCCGCTGGACCTGCTGGAACTTCTCCTTCGATGTCTGGTCGTCCGGGTTCAGGTCGGGATGGTATTTTCTCGCCAACCGATGGTAGGCCTTCTCGATTTCGGCCTCGGTGGCGGAACGTCCCACCCCCAGAATCTGGTAATAATCCTCATCCATTCTGGTATCCTGCTGACCTGAATTCGCGCCCTTCGTTCACGACACGCCTCTACTTTGACTTCCGCTATCATCGGCTCGCGGGCGAGCCCACGCTCGGCGGTATTGTACGACCGTTTCTCCCTCACCATCAACCCGGCGGCTCCTCGGCGAGCCCTTTGGACCGGTCGGCTCGCCCGCGAGCCGATGGGTCGTCTAGGCCACGACCTTGCGGTCCCAGCAAGGGAAATCGGGGCCTCCTTTTTCCAGGCCCCTATCCCGACCTGCCTCCCACCCGATTC
>JBJHCD010000119.1:0-10194 GCA_050485845.1 Pirellulaceae bacterium
ATAGAGGGCCCTCCGGCTGGAATCAAAGCGAAGTCGCCACGGAGGACCGCTGAACCCCTGGGCTCGCCCGCGAGCCGATGAACCGCTGAATCAAAGAGAGGTTCGGTCACTGCGAAAGGTGAGCAGGCAGGAGGTGAGCAGGCGGAACGGAGCCTGCAACAAAGCTATCTCGACTATTTCTCACTGTCGACTCGCACGGCCTGCCGCCAAGCACTCCAGCCGAAATGGATAAAGGCGCCGAGGGCGAACGACCAAATGGCTCCCAAGACAGCAAAGGCGAGGGCCCCGAAAAGGAGCCCCAACACGGGAATCGGCCCCACGTTCCAGAGCAGCACCAGAGCCACTCCTCCCACACACCCGACAACCGTTCCCACCAGGACCGAGACCTTCACCCAGAGGGGAATGGGCTGCTGAGCACTCAGGTGAGTGGCGGAGGGCAAGTCGGCTCTGGGGACGTCGCCGTCCGAACGGCGCGGCACCTCTCGATTCCGGCTTTCCAAGCGAGAAACGTTTCCCAGGTCACGCAGTTGAGTTCCCAGCCAGTTTCCCGCGATGTGCGCGAAGACCGCCAACAGAAAGAGGGCAAAGATCGCGGCGGCGAAACCTCCAAACGCTGTATAGGCCGCCAGTACGACACTGATCCCCGTCATCAGCCCGAACAGCGTCAGCAGGCGGAACCGTGGTGGACCAAGCCCTGGGCCAGGTTGATGCTCGCCACGTTCCTCGTCATGCATCCGACTCATACCGGCATTGTAGATGGCCACGGAGGGATGACCAATCCGATCCCGAGCGGTCTCCCCTCCCCTTCCACTGTCAGGCGGCCTCAGGCGGCCTCACCTGCCCTCACTCATGCGGCCCTCACGTTTTCCCGCTCAACCGCCGGACTTGCCGGTAATCTCGGAAAGTTCCACGGCGCGGTGTTCCCGAGCGGACAAGTAGCAGGCATCCACCAGGGCCATGGTGTGCAAATTGTCCTGGCCGCCGATTTCGGGCTCCTCTCCTTTTTCAAGGGCCACCAGAAGTTGCGCCATCGTGCCGGCGAAGGCATCTGGAAACCAGACCTCCGGCCAGCGGGGGCGTTGCCAAGCTCCCTCCATCCGAATGGTGGTGTAGTCGAGCGTGCTGGGGGTTGCCCGAGGATAGTCGGGCCATCCGATCGTTCCCCGAGCCATCCCCTCCTCCCCTTCCACTCGCCACCGAATTCCAATGTCCTCCCCCGCTCCTTCCCGAGCGGGCCCGGCCCAGACGTCATCCCAGGCCGCCGCGCGAAACCCGTCGGCGTACTCCAGCACGTACAGGCAGATCCCATCCTCGTGCTCGAATTGCTTCCCCGTTCTCGGATCGGGACGAACCGACGCGAACACGCGTTCGGGATTGCCGAACCAGAAGCGGAAAGTATCGAGATGGTGAATCGACATGATCCGGAGGGTCACCCATCCCTGACGTTCCTGCCAGGGCATCCAATGCGGGATGGCTCGCATGTCGATGGTGGCCAGCACCGGTTTTCCCAAGACGTTGCGGTTCAGCAAATCTCGGCAAGCACGAACGGATTGGTCGTACCGCATGTTTTGATTCACCGCCAGCACGACGCCCGCTTGCCGGCAGCGTTCAACAATTTCGAGAGCCTCCTGGTAGTTCGATCCCAAGGGCTTTTGAGCCAAGATGCCTCGGATTTGGCCGGCATGTTTCAGCACATCCTCGATCACCTCCCGCTGGACGTCGGGAGGGACGGCGATGTCGACCACTTCCACCTGGGAATCGTCAAGCATTTCCCGGTAGTCCGTGTAGGGCCTTAGCTGATGCCGCTCAGCAACTTCGGCCGCTCGGCCCGGCGTCCGAGCCGAAATGGCCACCGGATGAAATCCCGCTTGCCGGTACGCCACCAGGTGACAATCGGCCATGATGAAACCGGCACCGATACAGCCGATCGGCACTTTCTTTCTCCGCGGCCACTTCGGCAGATGGTTCGGCACGCGAAGGTCATTTCGGAGCGTTGAGCGCCGGGGGCTTTGAGTTTCCGACCCGGCCGACTTGCCGCCCGAACGCGGGGAACCCGCACCTCTCTTCCGCGAAGAACTCATCCCATCCTTCCCCTTCCAGCCTCCAAACCCCAAAAACTGAAAACTGAAAACTGAAAACTAACAGCTAACCTCCTCCCTCACCCCCTCAGCCCGACCTGCCCCATCAAGCGATCGGTTTCGCGGTAGGCCTCCTCGACCCACTCCACGATCCGATCGGGTTCGGGCGAGTATTCCAGTTCGATCGACATCGCTCCGTCGATCTCCAGGGCCTTGATTTCACGCAAGTATTCCTCGAACGGAACAACGCCTCGGCCGGGAGGGAGATCGCCGTGCCGCTTTCCATCGCAATCGGAAATATGGACATGGATCGCTCGGCCCCGTAAACCCCGCAGTTCCTCGGCGGGAACACCAGCCAGCAACAAGTGAGAAATATCGATATTGGCCTGGACGGCCGGGTGCCCGCAATCGTCGAGGAAGCGAACCATCGAGTCGACGGAATTGACCAAGGAAAGGGGAAAAGGTTCGAGTTCGAGAGCGATTTGCAACCCCAAGTCGGCAGCGTAGTCGCCCAACTGACGACAGTGCGTCACTGCGGTCCGCCACTGTTCTTCCGGGGGAATCACTTCCCGGTTCCAGATATACTCTCCCAGCACCAGCAGGACATTGTCCGCCTGATACTCGTAGGCCAGATCGAGATAGCGTTTTACTCGGTCAAGATGAAACCGCTGAACACTCGGATTGAAATCGATCAATCCCACGGCGACGCAGGCGATGGAGACGATCGGCAGGTCGAGCCGATCGCACTCGTCCTTGATCTTCCGCCGCTCGCGAATGTCCAAATCCAGCGGGTCGGCGAAGATATCGACCGAGTCGAATCCGATCTCCTTGGTTTTCTGCAAGCCAAATTCCGTCGGCTGGTTCGCCTGAACCCAAGCCGAATTAATCAGTCCCAATTTCATCTTCTCGGTTCCCTCAGGTTGCAAACAGACGGGGGCCTTTTTTTCAGGATGGAGCCGCGTTTCCGTAAGCGTTCACGGAACGAGGAACTACTTTGTCGGCTCGGGAATGTCGGGGACCATGTCGAGCTGATCGACGAGGAAACTCATCGAGTCCGCCGCGGCTTGGATCAGTTTTGATGTCGGCGTTCCCGCGCCATGTCCCGCGCTCGTCTCAATCCGAATCAGCACGGGTCGAGAACCGGCGTGTGCCTGCTGCAAAGCCGCGGCGAATTTGAAGCTGTGCCCCGGCACCACGCGATCGTCATGATCCGCCGTGGTCACCATTGTCGCCGGATAGGCGACTCCGGACCGGAGATTATGAAGCGGCGAATAACGGATCAAATTCGCAAACTGATCGGCGTCATCCGACGAGCCGTATTCATTGACCCAAGCCCAGCCGATGGTGAACTTGTGGTAACGCAGCATGTCCATCACGCCCACGGCAGGGAGCGCCGCCCCAAACAACTCGGGACGCTGCGTCATACAAGCCCCCACCAGCAATCCTCCATTACTCCCACCACGAATCGCCAGCTTATCCGATCGAGTATATCCTTCGGCAATCAACCACTCGGCCGCGGCAATGAAGTCGTCAAACACATTCTGCTTCTGATCCAGCATCCCCGACTCATGCCACTCGCGACCATACTCCCCTCCCCCACGTAGATTCGGCATCGCATAGATGCCTCCCATCTCCATCCAAACCAGGTTGGCCACGGAAAATGACGGAGTCAGTGAGATATCGAAACCCCCGTAACCATACAGCAATGTCGGCGTATCCCCGGTCAACTCGAGACCTCGCCGGTGCGTGATGAACATGGGAACTCGAGTTCCATCGCGGCTGGTGTAGAAGACCTGTTTGGTTTCGTAGTCTTCGGGTTCAAATCCCAACTCGGGACGCCGAAACTCGCTTGTCTCTCCACTCACCACGTCGTAGTGGTAGATGATTCCCGGGGCCGTGAAACTGCTGAAGCTGTAGAACGTCTCCGGATCGTCACTACGTCCCCCAAAGCCCGTCACCGTCCCGATTCCAGGTAGCTCCACTTCCCGGACCAACTCCCCCGATTGATCGAACAGCCGAATGACGGAGCGAGCATCTTGGAGATAGCTCCCGACAAACAGTCCCCCCACTCTGCCGGCCCCGCGGAGCACCTCGTCTCGCTCCGCGACGATCTCCTCCCAGTTTTCGCGCTCGGGACTCTCCAAGTTCACCGCAATCACGCGGCGACGGGGGGCGTCCAGATCGGTCGACAGGTAGAACGTCTCCCCCTCGTTGCCGATGAAGCTGTACTCCGAGTCGAACCCGGCAATCAACTCCACCACCTCCCCATCTTCCTTCTGGAGATCGCGATAGAAGATCTGATGTTTATTCTCCGTTCCCCGCCAGACCAAAATGATCAGATAGCGACCATCTTCCGTGACTTCTCCCTGAAATCCCCAATCCTTGAAATCAGCTCGCTCATACACCAACTCATCCTGATCCTGGCTCTGCCCCAACCGATGATAGTACAGCTTGTGAAAATAATTCGTCCCGGTGAACTCCGTCCCAGCTTCCGGTTCGTCGTACCGACTGTAAAAGAATCCGTCACTATCCTTCGTCCAGGAAACCGAGGAGAACTTGACCCAGCGAACGTGATCCTCCAACTCCTCGCCGGTATCGATGTCCAACACCTTCCATTCACGCCAATCCGAACCGGAGGAAGCCAGGCCGAATGCCAGGTACTTGCCATTCTCGCTGACCACCCAATCCGCCAGGGCGACCGTCCCATCCTCGGATAACTTATTCGGGTCGAGCAGCACCCGCGGCTCCCCCTCCAGGGACTCCGCCACATACAGCACGCTTTGGTTCTGAAGGCCGTCATTGCGAGTGTAGAAGTAACGCGTTCCTTTTTTTTGAGGGAGTCCGAAACGCTCGTAATTCCACAACTCCGTCAATCGCCGCTCGATCTCCTTCCGTTCTGGAATCTTCGCCAAGTAATCAAAGGTGACTCGGTTCTGCGCCGCGACCCATTCCTTTGTCTCTTCGCTATCGACATCCTCCAGCCAGCGATAGGGATCCGCCACTTCCTGCCCGTGGTATGCATCCACCTGATCACTACGCCGAGTCTCCGGCAGCGGGAGCAGTGGAATCTCCGCACGACCGCTGGAGACTTCCGAAACAGGTGTCTCGGCGCGATTCGCTCCACCCTCGGAGTCGGACTGCGGCGTGGGACGTCGATCTTCGGTCGCTTCATGACGAAGTTGTTCAAGTCGCTGTGACATGGCTAACCTAATGGCTTGATATCGGGGATCCTGGGCGAGATTGACCAACTCCAGTGGGTCCGCTTCCAGATCGGTCAGAACTTCAAAATCGCCTTGCGGCGCCTGGTAACGGCCATACTTCCAGCGGCCCGACCGAACACCCTCACTCTTGGCAATCGCCGGGTGGCGAAACAGGTGCTCATAGAGAAAATCCTGACGCCAGGGAACGTCCTCGTTCCGAAGCAACGGCACCAGACTGCGTCCCTGCATTTGACTGGGGACTTCCAGGCCGGCCAACTCAACGATCGTGGGAGCCAAATCCGTCAGCAGCGTCATTCGGGAATCGCGGAGTCCTCGAGCCTCCTCGGGCTGACGCGGATCATAAACCACCATCGGAACTCGAATCGACGCCTCATGCATGAACCACTTGCCGGCCAAGCCATAATCACCCAGATAAAATCCATTATCCGAACTGAAGAGGATGACCGTGTTGTCCAGCACGTCCAGCTCCTTCAACCGAGCCACCAGGTCCCCCACGACCTGATCCAGGCCGGTGATCAGTCGATAGTAGTCCTTGACGTTCTTCTGATACATCGCCTCGTCGGCGAATCGCAACTTCCAGCGGGCGCGTGCTTCGGAATCCCGCAGGAAAGCAGGAAGCTGTTGGAAAAACTCGTCCCGAGCCGTCGGCAACTCGGGAATCTCCACATCCCGATACAGATCCTCGTACCGCCGGTCATACTGGAATTGCCACTCCGCTCCATCCTGACAATGGGGCGCCTTGAAAGCCAAGTGGAGACAGAACGGTTGCGAGTCACGGGAGGTATCCAGGAACTCAAGAGCCGAGTCTCCCAAACGGCGAGTCAGATGTAGTTCACTACCGGGCTCGTAGTAGCGTCCCTGCCCCGGAAACCCATCGAAGTAATCGTACTGCTCGCGCGGCAGCGTATTGCCGACTCCCCATTTCCCCACAAAGCCGACTCGATAGCCCGCCGCGCGAAGCAGGGCGGGAAAAGTGGCCTCCCACGCCGACTCGCCGATGGGGGTTTGAAAGTCCCAGATGCCGTGCCGTCGAGCGTATTGGCCGGTCAGAATGGAAGCTCGGCTGGTGGCACAAATCGATGTCGTGCAAAACGACTCGGTAAACAGCACCCCCTTCTCGGCCAACTGATCGAGATGCGGAGTTTGAATCTCGGTGTTCCCCATGGCACCCATGGCATCCCACCGCTGGTCATCGGAGATCAGCAAGACAATGTTCGGCCGCCTTTTCTCCTCGGACCGCGACTCTTCGCTCCGCACCGGAACACCAACATGGAAGACTTGGCCGAGGAGCGTCAGTAGGAAGATCGGCAGCAACGCGAGTCGCAGAGGAAGTCTCTCCGATCGTTTCGTATTTTCGCGAATTCTGGTTTTCCGGCAACACGCCCCCCAGGAATGGTCGTCTCCGGCTCGAACCACCTCGAACCGAACGTGGTTCGCATCTTCGAAAGCTGCAACAGGATTTGTCATGGACCATGTCATGGGAAATTGATTGCTCCTGAAGGGTAGCCTCAACATTGGCGGGCTCGATTCCATTCTGTCTGTTGATTCTATCCGTTGTTTCGATCTGCCGATTCTATCTCTTGACTGCATCTCTTGACTGCATCTCTTGACTGCATCTCTTGTTTGTAGCGTTCCTTCTGAATTGCTCCCTGCTGACCGCAAATCTACACGCCCGCCGGGCCGCTGGCCAGTCGGCCCCTTCCGGCCCCAGCGTCTCCCGTGCGGGGGAGCGTTCCAAGGGGCCCACCCCGCGGCGGTCGATTGCCAGGCCGGCCCGAAAGGCCGCTCGACCTCAGTCCACGCGCCAACCGGGACTCTCGGTGACAGCGAGTCGTCGTCGCTCGGCGTCCGATTTCCAAAATCTTTCGCCATTCATCCTCGCGAGTGTCATGACAATGACACTCACCGTCTGGCCGCCGGTCCGGACCATGCATATAGAGAATCTTGGAGGAACGACGCCAGACAACGTTCCGGACAAGAATTCCACCGTGGGAGAACCGTCCCCATGTCCTCGCCGCCACTCGATCGTGGACGCATGCACGACCTCTCTTCGGCGAATCACGACCCCTGGTTCGCCTGGGGGCCTCTTCGCCCCGATCGCCATCCGCTGGCCTTGGTCGCTCTGGCCTTCTCCATGGGAATACTCGCCGACCACCTCCTCGGTCGTCACCTCGGCAGCCCAGGGTTCTGGGTACTGCTTGCCACCGTCGCTATTTTGCCCTGGGGGACTCGCCGGATCCTCCCCGCCATGGCTCGATGCGGCAAGTGGTGGGCCCTGCCGCTGCACGCTCCCATGGCCACGCAGCGAGAATTCCCGCTCGAACCATCGACCCTAGGCCGCTCCGCCTCTTGGTGCCCGGCACTTCCCCTGGCGACACTCCCCTTTGCGGCACTCCTCCTGGGATTCGCGGCTTTGGGAGGAGCCTGGCATCAGCTTCAGTGGCGGTGGTATCCAGAGGACCACTTGGGGTTGCACGCCGAGACCACTCGGCATCCCATCTGCCTGGAGGCAAAAATTCTCAGCGGGCCCCGGTACTATCCCGCCCATCTCGATCCCTGGGGCCCCCCTCGCGCCGCCAGTTCGCTGCTGCATATTCGGGCCCTGCGTGCCCGTGATGGCCAGCAGTGGATCCCCGTCTCCGGAACCGGCAAGTTGCGAGTGCAAGGAACCGTGACTGGACTACGAGGAGGCGACACGGTCCGAGTTCACGGTACATGGCTCCGACCCGACCTCCCCGCCAATCCGGGAGACTTTCCCTATGCACATCACTTGCGGCTGCAGCGCGAGTTGTTTCTCGTCCGAGCGACGCATCCCGCCTGTATCGAGCTGATTCAGGCCGCCCCCTGGTGGACTCCTCGGCGAATACTCGAGTCGCTGCGCGGTCGAGGCCGAGCGACACTCGCTCAATTCCTCCCCGATCAGCACGCTCCCTTGGCCAGTGCCTTGCTGCTCGGAGCCCGTGAGTTGCTGACCGACGAGGACGTGCTCCCCTTCATGTTGACCGGGACGGTTCATTTGCTGGCTATCTCCGGACTTCATCTGGGGATCCTGGTCTACGCGATCTGGCTATCGGTGCGACTGGGATGGATTTCGGAGCGGACCGGCATCATCGTCAGTCTCCTGTTGGTCATTCCTTACGCGCTGGTCACCGAATGTCGTCCTCCGGTCGTCCGAGCGGCCCTGTTCGTCGTCGTGGCGTGTGGCGGGCGATGGCTGCTTCGCCCCCTCCCCGCCTGGAACACTCTCGCGGCCGCCGCCCTCTTCCTGCTGATTTGGAATCCGCTTCATTTGTTCCAAACCGGCGTCCACCTCTCTTTCCTGGCCCTGATCGGACTTGGCACGGCCACGACGCTCGCCCTCCCCTCCTCCACCGATCCGCTGGACCGATTAATCGAGTCCACTCGGCCTCGCTGGGAACGGACCGTTCGGCGGGCCCTGAAGAATATCTGGCGGATGGTCATGGCCAGCTTGATCGTCTGGCTACTGACGTTGCCGCTGATTGCAAGCCACTTCCATGTCGTCAGTCCGGCGGGAGTCTTGATGAATCCGATCCTCTGGATTCCTCTGGCGGGGGCGCTTCTCAGCGGCTTCCTGCTGGTCTTGTCCGGCTGGATCCTACCCACGTCCTGGCTTAGCGGCCTGGGGATCGGCCCTTTTTTGGGTGCCGCGTGTTCCCGCTGCCTCGGTCTGACCGACGGCTTCATCCAAGCCGTGGCGGCCTCGCCGTACAGCCACTTCTGGACCGCGGCGCCTCCACCCTGGTGGACATACGGGTTCTATCTGTTGGCCGGCCTGACACTGTTCTCCCCGAAAATGCGCCCGCCCCGCCGGCTCGGCCTCGTTCCAGGGACACTTTGGCTGGGACTCGGATTGTTCCTCGTGGCGGGCCCCCCACTGCTGAAACCCCCGCCCCAACTGACCTGTACGTTTTTCGCCGTGGGACATGGAACTTGTATCCTGATCGAGACCCCCGACGGCCACTCGGTCTTGTATGACGCGGGGCATCTGGGACCTTCTCAATCCGTCGTCCGCACCGTGTCCCATTACCTTTGGGCCACTCGGCGAAAAAAGCTGGACCTGATCATCATTTCCCACGCCGACATGGATCACTTCAATGCCATCCCGGCCCTGGCCGAACGGTTTTCGGCGCGCGAGGTCTGGGTTCCCCCGCATGTCATCCACCACCGCGGACCACTCATCCTCAAGCTGCGCGACCACCTGCAGCAGCTCGGCATTCCGGTCCGGCCGGTCCACCTCGGCTTGCAACTCCTGGCTCCCCATGGCTTGAAACTGTCGGTGCTACATCCTCCCGAGTCGATGCGGATCGGCAGCGACAACGCGCAAAGCCTGGTGCTCCTCGTCGAATTTGCTGGTCGGCGGATCCTCCTTCCCGGAGACCTGGAGTCTCCTGGTTTGGAAATGCTCTTGCGGGAACCGACGGATCCCCAAGACCTGGTGATGGCACCTCATCACGGGAGTCCCCGCAGTCAGCCCTCCGATTTCATTGCCTGGTCGCAACCCGCCCATGTGGTCATCAGCAACGGGAGTCCGCTTCCCCCCGAGACCGCTCGAGAATTTCAGCAATCCGGGGCCATTCTTCGCGAAACGAGCCGCGAGGGGGCCATTCGAGTCGTCATCCGGAAGGATGGAGAGATGTCCGTCACCAGTTGGCGAACCGTCACCGCTCGGCAAACATGGGGGGGCATTGTCAGTTCTCGCGTCTGGGTTCAAAATTGGGGGCAAGCAAAAGCGAAGAGTGCTGTAGAGCAGCGTCAAGAGAAGCAGTAAGAGCAGCGTCGCAAGTAGCACCCATCGAAACACGAATCGCATCAACGAGAACATCACGGGGAGTGGAGGGGATCATGGCAAGTTGCGTCTTGGCGTACTCAGGAGG
>JBJHCD010000120.1:0-10170 GCA_050485845.1 Pirellulaceae bacterium
GATAAAGATTTCAAGACAACGAGATGGGCGTTCCTTGCTAAAGGCGGAGAGTATGCCTTGTGGTGGGACGATGTTCATTTAGTACAAGACTGGGCAAAGAATGGTGTACAAATTAAGAATTTTGTCGACTTGAATGGAAATCAGAAATCTTATCCTAAGAATCTGGACAAACTATTTAATCGTGGATGCACTTATCCATATCGTACGACAAGCACCTTCGGACTCAAGTTACTTCCACCAGGAGTAGCGTTTAGCCTTGGCGGCTGGGGCGTGTTTCCACCAAACGATTGGACAGATGAAGCAGTTCTGGCAGTCTATAATTCTCGAATCGCAAGATATTTCATGGAAGTTCTTCTTGGGCAAGGGGATTCGTCCGCTTCAGGAACAGCAGCAAGGAACCATGTTGCTAAAGCCGTTGGAGGAATTCCTTGGCCACTAAGGCGACTAGCCGACTCAACTCATGAACATGTAAAGCAACTAATCGACTTACACGCCCGCCTCAATAGTGATGAGACATCCTTATTCTTTCGTCCCGAGTTCGCATCGTTGGGAAAGGCTACGGATTTCCATACGCTATTGGAGTCTTGGTGGGAGTCACGCTGTGATTTATGGAAAGCAATCGCCCATTTAAGCGATGACGTAGAAAATGAGGTCATTGCGGCATATGATCTGCTGCCCACCGATGTTGAAGCAATTGCCTCAGCTGAAGGAGAGCAGTTGTCGTCATTCCCGGAGAGTGACTTAGCTCCAGATGCTGTCTCTGCATTGTTTCTCGCATCGATTGAAGAGCTGACGGCTAAGGCGAAAAGTCGTTGCGGCGCCAAGAGATACACGGTCAAGAAGGCTTATTTCATAGGCCGCGTAATCGATCTAGGGTGCCACATACTTGAGGCAAACGCCACGTCAGTTGTGGATGCAGCCCGAAGGGCGGGACCTGAACGATGTGGAGCCGCAGGCGAGTTTGCTCGAATGCTGCTGAGCCTGCTGGTTGGTCAAGCATTCGGTCGTTTTGGCGAAGAGTCCGTCAATGATAGTTATTTGCCAATTAGTGAGTTCCAGGCCCTGCCGCAGTGTGGCCTTGCGGAACGGTGCGCAACGGCCAGTACTGCTGTTTTGGTAGATGATCCAGGGCATTATTTAGACCTTGTCAGCAAAATACTTGAACGTGCTGAAGGCTCTTGGGGCGCGCATTCAGCTGCAATCGTCCACGACGCCGTTGCTACCGTCAGCACATCATCAAATCTTCGGCAATGGATTCAAAGGTGTTTTTTTGACGTTCATCTTTCTTTGTATTCCAAGAGCCGGCGTAAGGCGCCACTTTATTGGCAATTGGCGACTCCCTCAGGCTCTTACTCAATCTGGCTCTATTACCACCGCCTCAGCCGGGATACGTTCTTTCAGCTGCTTAATGAAATCATCAATCCCAAAGTGGAACATGAGCGAAGAAAACTAGAACGAGTTCGAAGTGAAGGCGGGGCAGAGCCGACTCGTTCGCAACGTAAGGAGATAGAGGGGCAGGAGAAAACTGTAGATGAGTTGGCCACAATGGCGGAGGAAGTTGATCGAGTTGCCCCGCTGTGGAATCCGAACCTGAACGACGGCGTGATCATTAACTTCGCCCCGCTCTGGCGATTGGTACCCCAAAACAAGGCCTGGCAAAAGGAATGCAAGAAAGTCTGGGACAAGCTGGTCATGGGAGACTACGACTGGGCACATCTCGCCATGCATCTCTGGCCCGAGCGAGTTGTCCCAAAGTGTGTAACTGACGCGAGTTTGGCTATCGCCCACGGACTCGAAGGAATTTTCTGGGTACAGCATGACCGCGAGCGTTTTCAGCCAAAGGAAGAGCCTGAAGGAGGCTGGAAGCCGGTTGTCGATTGCCTTGTAAAGGAGCGAACGAGCCCGGCAGTCAAGGCAGCTCTCCAGAGCTTGCTGGACGCTCCGGTTGCGTCGTCCAGTACCGGCAGGAGCAGGAGACGGAGCCGAACGTCATGACGCTTCAGCAAAGCAAACTGCCCTTGAATCTCGAAGATCTGCTGCGTGCTCGCACGGTCGAAAGTGACCGTATCGAATACAAGGCGGGCTGGAATCCGGACGCCATCGTCAGAACTCTGTGCGCCTTCGCTAATGACTTTGAGAATTTGGGCGGTGGCTATGTGGTGATCGGGCAGGAATGTGACGCTAATGCCCAACCTGTCTTCCCGCCCGTTGGACTCGGTGACAACCAACTGGAATCGATTCAGCAGAGTTTACTGAGCGTCTGCAAGCTGATCCAACCAGCCTATTTTCCAATTCTCAGTATCGAAGTGTTCGATAAGAAGAAGCTGATCGTGCTGTGGGCACCCGGCGGACAGAATCGACCGTACAAGGCTCCTCGTGCGGTGACAGCTAAGGCCAAGGACTACCACTATTACATTCGCCGATACTCGAGTACGGTCGAATTGAAGGCCAACAGCGAGGAAGAGCAAGATCTGTTGCGCTTGACTGCGACGGTCCCTTTTGACGACCGCCAATGTCGTCAGGCGAGTGTCGACGACTTGAACCCGCGATTGATTCAAGCCTACCTGAAGGAGGTCGGAAGCGGACTGGCAGATGACGTGGATCGCATCCCACTGGTCGACCTGGGCCGACAGATGAACATCGTCGATGGGGCGACGGAGCATGTGCGACCGCGAAACGTGGGGATTCTTTTCTTCCACGAACAACCAAACCAGTTTTTCCCTGGGGCGCAGATTGACGTGGTTATTTTCCCGAAAGGGCCGGGCGGCGGTGAAATCATTGAAAAGTCGTTCCAGGGCCCGGTGCATGAACAGATTCGTGATTGCTTGAAGTATTTGCAGAACGACGTCATCCGGGAAAAGATTATCAAGCACAAGGATCGGGCTGAATCAACACGCTTCTTCAATTACCCGTTTCCAGCCCTGGAAGAGGTCGTCGTCAACGCGGTTTACCACCGCAGCTACGAACAGCAGGAGCCGGTCGAGGTTCGGGTCAATCCTGATGGGATCGACGTGGTCAGCTATCCTGGTCCGGATGCCTCGATCAGGGTCGAAGCCCTGAATCAGGAAAAAATCGTCGCCAGACGGTATCGCAACCGCAGGATCGGCGATTTCCTCAAAGAACTGGACCTGACGGAAGGGCGTTGTACCGGAATTCCGACGATTCGGGCTGCGATGGAGGAAAACGGGTCACCGGCTCCGCGATTCTCAACGGACGCTGACCGGACCTATTTCCTGGTCGAGCTTCCCATCCACCCCCAACTGCCAGGCGTCTTTCAGGCGCATGACGAGGCGCATGACGAGGCGCATGATGGGGCGCATGATGATTTAACGGAAACGGAACTGAAGATCCTGTGGTTTCTTCGGGATGAACCGCAGAGCCGAGCGGCGATTGCCGAGTACCTCAAGCTGAAAAGTCGCAGCGGTCATCTGTACCGGTCGATCGACCATCTGCGTGGTGTAGGGCTCATCGAACTTACCATTCCCGATAAGCCACAGAGTAGACACCAGAAAATGCGAATAACTAATGAGGGAACAAGATGGTTGAACCATCATGTTATTTCAAAAAAACACCCGCAATTGAAATAAGCGAACGGACTGATATTCGTTGCTACTAGCGACTGAAATAGCCTGAAAAGGTCACGAGAGGCAAAATGCATTTACTTCACGAACATTTATCGCAGACGCTGGCGGACAAGCTTGCCAAACGGCGAGTCGTTGTCTGGTACGACACGCGGGGCGAGTTCAAAGAGTTCGTAGCGGAACTGGCGGGCGACAGCTTGCCGGATAAGTGTCGCATTGACTCGGTGGATGTCGGCGGGCACGCAACATCGTTGTGCGTGATGCAGGATTCGTTCTTCGAGGCCAAATTTGCGATTGAGAGTATCGTCGCCGGTGAACAGCCAGGGCCGCTTGTGGTCTATCTCCCTGACAAGAAACGTGATGATGACACGGCTGTCCTGATGGAGTTGGAAGCGGGCGGAGACCGCTGGGAGCCTCAGCTCAAGCGTGAAGCCCGAAGAGTGCTGAAAAAGCAGCTCGGGGACGGCCAGATTGATCAGCTCTTAAGTTCCCCGAATATCAGTTACGCAGACATCGTTGGTGTGCTCGCAGGTGGTGGACACGGGCAATCGATTTCGGGCTCGTTGCTTGAACGCATATATGACGAAAAGGATAATGCAGGGCTGATCGCTGCTTGGCTGGCGACTTCCGGCAAGGATGACATCGTCGCGGAGAAAGGGGCGCATCCTGAGATGTTTCAGCTCCTCGATTCCAGGCTGGGATTATCGTTAGCGGCGGATACGGATATCGAAGATGCTCGCCGTAAAGCGTGCCGGTATGTCCTCTTGGCTGAATTCCGTAACGATCTCAACTGCGATGCACCTTCGTCGCTCAACCTTGTTGAGGAGCCGACCACGAAGCAACTTGGGCTTGTTCTCCAGGTTGCTGAAGCCCTTCGTAGGAAGCATTCCGAAGCCTACGTACAGATAGCAGATGGCATTGAACAGGAGCTTCACCTCAGAACGCAGGGAATTGCACCGGAAACACTAGGGAAAATCGACACCTTTCGGTTCGAGGAGGAGTGTTTGCTTGAATATGTCGGCCAACAAATCGTGGACGGCAATTTTCAGGTAGCCCAAGAAATCGTCGAGCACCGTCGGCTTAGCTTCTGGGCACTTCACCAGCTACAGCGTCAAGAACAATGGCAAGCATACCGCCTGGCGGCTCAACTGGGACTGGCAGTTAAAGAAGTCACGAAGCAATTGCCTGATTCAAAGAAAACAGCGATCCACTGGATTGAAGGCTACGTTGCTGAGAAGGGCTGGTATCGAGTCGATCTGTTGCATCGTCGATTAGAGTCAACCCTGTCTGCGATGACCGACACAATCGCTTCGGAAAAGGTGATTCACCGAGTCCGACAGGATTACGAACAGCTTGTCGGTCGCATGACCGGTGGATTCATCGCGGCATTCAAAGACGCGGGTTGGAATATCCCAGGCGTGCTGCATCAGACCGAGGTCTACAGCAAGCAGGTGCAGAGTTCGGGAGAAGCCGTTTGTTTTATCCTGGTCGATGCACTGCGCTTTGAAATGGGCATTGAGCTGAAAGGATTGCTAGAGGCCGCTGAGCAACTCAGTATTGAACCGGCAGTAGCCGCCATCCCGACAATTACCCCGATTGGCATGGCAGCCCTGATGCCAGGAGCCGAAGAATCGTTCTCTGTAGTTGAGTGTGGCAAGGACTTGGGTGGGAAGATTGAATCATCGGTCTCCGGATCGCTAAACGACCGACGCAAGGTCTGGAAAGGCCGGGTACCGGATGTTGTCGACCTGGAACTGGACAAGGTGCTAAGCCATTCGAATTCTCAGTTACAAAAGCGAGTCACCGGCGCTCCGTTGGTAGTTGTTCGGAGTGTTGAGATCGATGCGATGGGCGAGGGAGGGAACACATTCCTCGCGCGGCAGGTGATGGATACTGCCATCAACAATGTTGCGCGCGCGATCAAACGACTCGCTTCGATGGGGATCTCGAAGTTCGTGGTCGCGGCAGACCACGGGCACCTGTTCATTCACGAACGGGATGAGTCGGAGCGAATTGATAAGCCGGGCGGCGATCAGGTCTCCCTGCATCGGAGATGCTGGGCAGGACGTGGTGGCGTTTCAGCCAATGGAACGGTTCGAGTATCTGCGTCACAGCTAGGATATGACTCGGACTTGGACTTCGTCTTTCCGACCAGTAACTCCGTATTCAAGGCCGGTGGTGACCTCGCTTACTACCACGGGGGATTGAGTCTTCAGGAACTGTTGATTCCCGTTCTTTCAATCCGCATGCCCATCAAAGTAAAGCAGCAAACGGCGGAAATCAGCATCAAGTTGACCAAAGTACCTGAGAAGATCGTCAACAGGATTGTTACCTTCGGTCTCTCAAGTACGAGTTCACTCTTTAACTCGGACGACATCACAGTTCGACCGGTATTGCTTTCGAACGGACAGCATATTGGCCATGTCGGGATGGTATTGGATGCCGAACATGATTCGTTGACGCACTGCATCCGGATGAAGGCGGGCTCCACCTGTACGGTCGGTGTCCAGCTCTTGCGAGATGATGTAGACAGCGTTGAGATCGTGGTGCTCGATCCAGAGACTGACCGCATTCTCGATAAATCAAACAAGATTCCAATCAAGCTTGGAATCTAAGGGACAGGTAACATCATGACACTTGATCAAACGACAACGACACAAGACGCCTTAGATCAAAAGCTGACACGAGCTTTTGACGGGAAAGTCGTTCGCAAAGACTTGGTTCGCAAGGTGAAGGTCGGAGCCAACGTGCCGGTTTTTGTACTTGAATTCTTGCTTGGCAAATACTGCGCTTCGTCGGACGAAATGGCGATTCAGATGGGCTTGAAGGTAGTGAATGACACTCTGGCGGAAAACTACATCCGTCCTGATGAGTTCATGAAAGCTCAATCCAAGGTCGAGCAGCTACAAGGGGAGTGCCATACCTTCATCGACAAGGTCAAGGTGCGACTGGCCGACTCTGAGTATTGGGCCGAGCTGGTAAACTTCAATCATAAGTTCGTCCACGTCTCCCCAAAATATGTTCGCGAGTTTGATCGACTGCTGACCGGTGGCGTCTGGTCACAGGTTGATATGCGGTTTGAATACGACGAAGAGAGTCGTGGAAAGAATCCATTCTGGATTAAGAAGCTCCAACCGATTCAGATCGCATCCTTTGACGTTGAGGAATACCAGCGAGGTAGGGCTGAGTTTTCTGCCGACGAATGGATTGACATCGTCATCCGCACCATGGGCTACGAGCCTGACGTGATGGATAGGCGCCTAAAGATGCTCTTCATGGTGCGACTCATTCCGCTGACGGAACGGAATTTCAATTTGGTTGAGCTTGGTCCACGCGGAACCGGAAAAAGCTACGCCGTGCAGGAATTATCTCCGTACGGAGCGCTGCTCACCGGCCCAACGACAGTCGCCAATATGTTCGGCCACATGTCGGGGAAACAGAAGGGGATGGTCACCATTTGGGACGTGGTTGCATTTGATGAGGTGGCAGATCTTCAGAAGATGCCCAAAGAGGTCATCACCACAATGAAGACCTACTGCGAATCAGGGACGTTTCAGCGCGGGAAAGAGTCCGATACCGGCGACGCGAGTATCGCGATGTTTGGCAACACCAACCAGCCAATCGACGTCATGGTCCAGCAGGGACACTTGTTCGCCCCAATGCCAGACGTCATCCGCGACGACATGGCTTTCATTGATCGCCTGCACTTCTATCTTCCGGGCTGGGAGATCCCCAAAATGCGGCCAGACTTGTTCACCAGCCATTACGGCTTTGTGGTGGATTACTTCGCGGAAGCACTGAGAGCGTTACGAAAGCACAATTTCACCGAAACGCTGGACAAGTACTTCATTCTGGGGAGTCACCTAAACACCCGCGATCAAAAGGCGGTCCGCAAGACTGTTTCTGGCCTGATGAAGATTATCTACCCGCATGGCGAAATCACGAAGGAGGAGCTTGCCGAACTTGTTGAATTCGCCATCGAGGGACGCCGTCGCGTGAAAGAGCAACTCAAGAAGATGGGTTCCTTCGAATATTACCAGACATCCTTCAGCTATCAGGACCGAGAACTTGGCGAGGAGAAGTTCGTTGGTGTCCCAGAGCAAGGTGGCAGGGATCTTGTTGCTGCCGATCCTCTCGCGCCAGGTTCGGTTTACACGGGTGCAATTGGTTCAGATGGCACTGTCGGCCTCTATCGCCTTGAAGTCACCATCACCACCGGAACAGGAAAACTCAAGACAGCAGGTGGAGTTCGCGGCACCATGAAGGAATCCATCAGCCGCGCCTTCAGTTACCTGTTGTCGAAAAAGGTTGAGTTCGGAATGGGCCGCGAGATCGACAACTCCGATTTCCACGTCGAGTCCATCGACCTACTGAACAACGGAGTTGAAGCAGAAGTCGGCGTTGCCTTCTTCGTAGCTGCCTTCTCCGCCCTCCGCCACACCCCGGTTACCGCAGCAACAATGATCCTCGGCGACATGAGCATTCAGGGCAATATCAAGGAAGTTCGCTCACTCACCGAGCCACTCCAACTTGCCCGTGACACCGGTGTGAAAAAAGCCCTCGTACCAATCGAAAACAAGCGACAGTTTCTCGAAGTCAGCGGTGACATTATGGAACACGTAGATCCCGTTTTCTACGGCGACCCAAAAGCTGCGGCATTCAAAGCACTCGGCATGAACTAGTAGGGACGTGATGGCATGCATTTAGAAGAAAATGAACATATTCTCAAAACACGAGAAGACACATCTCCGATTAAGTTTGTGCAAACTGACCTGAATGCTCAGGGTGAGTTCGTGCTTGCCGAAGACATCGAGTGCTCCTGGCTGAAGGCAGGAAGTCCATTCGGTGTAGAACAGCTTCGAAAGCGAATAGAGCCATGGCTTACTGCGTTGTTTCAGTCGGAGCATTTGTCCCTTCTTACCGGATCTGGCTTATCTCAGGCCGTTCACTTGTTGGCTGCTGATAAGCCGATGCAGGGAATGGGGTGGACGGAGTTCCAAACCTTGAAGAAAGAAATAGATGCGGCCGTGATCAAGTCAGCTAGATCCGCTGGAAGAGACGAAGGAAATATTGAGGACCAGATCCGAGTTGCGAATGAGTTGCTCAGAGGACTTGAGATCCTGGGAAATCATGATCCAGAAGCAGATGCGAACGCGACGGCGCTTCATGATGAATTATCATCGCTTATAACTTCTTTCACTAATGCGATTCTAGAAGGTGAACGGACTATCGCCTGTGCACCTACTGAGCGACAACAAGTCGCATTTAATTATCTCGTAAGCTTCTTGATGAGTTTTGCAAGTCGCACGGGAACACGGGACAGGCTTCAGATCTTTTCAACCAATTATGATCGTATTATTGAGGCGGGGGCGGACCTTGCAGGGCTTCATCTGCTGGATCGCTTTGTGGGAACCTTGTCGCCTATATTTCGCTCCTCGCGGCTGGACATTGATATGCACTACAATCCTCCAGGAATCCGCGGCGAACCCCGATATCTGGAAGGAGTTGCAAAGTTCACCAAACTTCACGGCTCACTTGACTGGATTGCTTGCGTAAGAAACATTCGCAAGTTGGGGCTGCCATTTGGTGCCGACAAATTGGAGCCATACTTGGCAGCTCCTGGTCTGCGCGACACCGACGCTAGCCAATTAATGATCTATCCCAACTCTGCAAAAGATTGGGAGACTAGCCTATATCCTTATGTTGACCTCTTTCGCGATTTTGCCGCGGCGGCCTGCCGTCCGAACAGCACACTGATCACATTCGGATACAGTTTTGGGGATGATCACATCAACCGAGTTATCGAAGATATGCTGACTATCCCGTCAGCCCACGTCGTCATAATTGCGTTTGGTGATCCGCTAGGTCGGATTTTAGACATCTACGAGAAAATCGGTCGGCACGCCCAAGTTTCACTGCTGCTTGGGAAGCATTTAGGTGACTTATCGAAACTCGTTGACCACTACTTGCCGAAACCGGCAATCGATCGAACTACGATTCGCATGGCCGATCTCCTTAAAGCTCGGTGGTCAAATCAAAGCTCAAACGAGGGGCAGTTGCAAGATACGCCGGAAAAAGGAAACGATGAGCCAACTTCCATTTGAACAATCCGAAGGCCTCAGAATTGGCACTGTAGAATTCGTGTCGCCCGACGAATTAAAAGTATCACTGGACATTGACGCGCCGGAATCCGTTGCGCTCAACGCAGGGACGCCGCGACTATTCCCTAGAGTAAACGGCTATGTATTAATACCTGTCGACAGCGAGCTTTTAGTGGGACAGATTGAATGGATCACTGTTGAGAGATCCTCCTTCCCAAAACGGAAAGGTATGCTCGATTTTGGTTTGATTGACCTTCCATATCCAATGCGGCGGATGAGTCTAAATCCTCTCGGCGTATTGCGGAAGGTCGGGCCAACGGCAGAAAACTACAAATTCCAGCGCGGAACAGACGCACTTCCATCTATTGGCGCATCGGTTTTAATCCCGACAGATAAGCAGCTTAAGTCCATAGTTGAATCGGGCGCTAATCGAAGGGTGTCGATAGGGACTAGTCCGCTAGCGGCCGACGCCTGCGTTAGTATTGATC
>JBJHCD010000121.1:0-10120 GCA_050485845.1 Pirellulaceae bacterium
CTCAGCAGACTCACAAGGCGGCGCTGCTGCAGAATTTTGTTGCTGCCCTGCGCGCCCCTGATTTTTGCGCAGACCAATTGCCAAAGCGGGTTGCTGTGTTCGGCATCCCAACCTTGCTCCGTGGCGACGCTGGGGAGCAAGAGTCCCGAATGTTGCCCTTGTCGCACATGCAGGCCGTGCCGCCCGACCTCCACGCCGCTTCGTCGTTCCGCCGGGTCGCCGGCAAGGACCTGGAAATTTTGCAGCAGGCTGACTCCCAAGTCGCAGAAGGGGAGTTCTCGCAAGGAGATCGGAGGAAGGCGGGTGTCCTGCGTGGCCGTCCGCGTGGCGGCTTGTTGAACGGCGTCGGTCAGGGGGATTGAGCGGCCGAAGATGCCGCAGCAGGCGCGGAGGTGTCCTTGTCGTTTGAGCGTTACGAATGCTCCCTCCACGGTCAGCGAACTCAGCTCCCGCCAGTCTTCTTCGGCGAGCCGCGCCGAGATGCCACGGACTCCGGCGGCCAGCCAATGCCAAGCCGCCTGATGGATGGCCGACTGCCGCCGCGGGTCGAGGAGGGTCGAATCCAGCTGACTATCGTGGGACGAACGGGACATGGCGAAATCCTTGCCGTCTGACCGGTGAGGGTCACATCGGGCGGTCCAGTGAGGAAGAATCAGGGTTGAGATGGAGGAGGCGACGGAGTTAAAGTTGGCCGGTCGGACGGCGACGGAGATGGCGCCGACGAGGTTGGAGACGGCGACGAGGTTGGAGACGGCGACGAGGTTGGAGACGGCGAGGAAGACGAAGTCGGGCGAGGGGCGAAACGAGCCATGCGGACGACTTCGCGGCGGCTGCCCCAATGTCCGGGCTCCGGATCAAAATGGCCTGGAATGGATCCGCCACACGAATCGCACTGATTTCCGACGAGGTGATACGAGGTCAAGTTGTATTGGAACCGGCCGACCACCTCCTGGCCACAATGTGGACAGACTGTCCGCTGATGACTCGCGTCGCGGACATTGCCGAGGTAGACAAACTTCAGGCCCGACTGGCGCGCGATTGTGAATGCCGTCAATAAGGTGGTCCAGGGGGTTGAGGGGCGGTCGAGCAAGCGAAAATCGGGATGGAACGCGGTGAAGTGAACGGGGACGTCATCTCCCAACTCGGTCACGATCCAGTCGCACATGGCCTTGAGTTCGTCCACCCCGTCGTTGGCTCGGGGGATGATCAGGTTGGTGATCTCCAGCCAGACATCGGTCTCATGACGCAGCCAACGGAGCGTCTCCAGCACGGGTGACAAGTGGGACAGCGTGTAGTGAGCGTAGAAATCCTCGGTGAATCCCTTCAGGTCGACGTTGGCGGCATCGATGTCGTCAAAAAAAGCTTCCCTGGCCTGTTCGGTAATGTATCCGGCCGTGACGGCGACAGTCTTTACGCCCGCCTTCCGGCAGGCTCGGGCCGTGTCCATGGCATACTCGGCCCAAATCACGGGATCGTTATACGTGAACGCAACGCTGCGGCACTGATGATGGATGGCGGCCTCGACGATCGCGTCGGGCACTGCCTGCTCACTCAGCCGCTCGATCTCCCGGGATTTCGAAATGTCCCAATTCTGACAAAACTTGCACCCCAGGTTGCACCCCGCGGTCCCAAACGAGAGCACGCTGGTACCGGGATAAAAGTGATGGAGCGGTTTTTTTTCGATCGGATCGATACAGAAGCCGGTGCTGCGACCGTACGTGGTCAGGACCATCTCGCCGTCGCGATTTTCCCGCACGAAGCAGAAGCCGCGATCCCCGGGGCGCAAATGGCAAGCACGGGGACATAGCTCGCAGAGAATTCGGCCATCCTCGAGGTCGCGCCACCAGCCTCCCCGTTTCGAACCGTCGGGAAGCAAGTCGCCGCTCGGTGGCCAAGTGACGATGGCGGACATCCGTGAAAGGTCTCCGTAAAGCGGTGATGGTCCGAGCTGATCGTACTGGGGAGTTGGGAGCCGACGGGCTTGAGGGGCGGGAAACGCTCCAAACCTCCTCCAACTCAGATTCTCCCCCATTCACTGGCCGGGGCAAGTGGTAACTCGGAATTCGATCGGTCTCGCTTGGGGTGAATTCCACCGCGGAAGCGGGTCGCGTTGGCGATCGGGAATGTCACGAGCGACTACGCGCTAGGGGGGGCATCAGAGTTTGGTTCGTCGCCAGGGCCCTCGGGCGACGGGGGGCCCGATTCGGGACCGCCGGTCGGTGGAGGAGGAAGAGGATTGTCAGGCTCCTCGCCCCCCGGGCCCGCCGGTCCGCCAGGACGGCGTTGCTGCTGGACACGCTGCTGGTACTGAGCCCAGGTGGTATGCAACGACTCGATGATCCGCGGAAGTTGCGGAGCGGCCACGAAAACTCGACAGGAGACCGCCGAGTGGGGATACATGTTGGTGAGAAAGTCGAGCTTGAACTCGGTGGCCGAGTGGGCAATCATCAGGCCATTGGCATAGGCGCCGCTGAGCATGTCGTCCGGAATCTTCAACTCATCGTAGATGTCTTGCACGCTGGTCCGCCGCTGCCCAAATCCCAAGGCCCCTCGTGGGGGATCGGCGGGCGTGCCGAAACGCTGCACGTACATTTCCCAATTCTTGCGCAGGGCTTCGACGAACTGCGGCATGGCGGCGAGCGGAACGACAACTCGAGCCACGACATGAGGGGGTTGACCGATCCCCTGGACGAAGTCGATCACGAATTCGTAGGGGCCGGTAATCAAGATCACGCCCGTGCTGAACGCACCTCGCCGAACCCCTTCGGGAACTCGAGCGGTGATGTGCTGAGCGCGCACTTGCTGGGAAGACATGTCGTCTGGTGGCGGAGAGGGATTTTCGCTGTTCATATCCGTGTCTCTATCGACATGTGGTCCCGGAAGCTGAAGTCGTTACGGCCGAAGCACGATCTTTCCGGCCAAGGTCCCCTGTTTTTCCAGGGTGTTCTCCTCCTGCAGCCGGTGGGCTCGAGCGGCGTCGGCTAGCGGCATGGTCTGACCGATTTGAGCGCGGAGCTGACCCGAAGCCATCCAGCGGTTCATGTCCTCGGCACAGTCCCGCATCTCATCCGGAGTTGCCTTGAACATCACGAAGCCGAAGAGCGAGCAGCCCTTGACGTAGAAGGGACCGACCGGAAATTCCGGTCGAGCATCCCGGCCGGCCATCAGGACCATTCGGCCCCGCTCGGCCAGCATCGCCACGGTCGTGTCGAAATTCGGCTCGCGGAGTGTCTCCCAAAAGACTTGAACCCCTTCGGAGGCGATTTTTTGGACTTCTTCGAGCACGTTGCAGGTCTTGTAGTTGAAGGCCACGTCCGCCCCCAATTCCAGGCAAGCTTTCACCTTGGCGTCGCTTCCGCCCGTGGTGATCACCCTGGCTCCCACGGCCTTGGCCATCTGGACCACCATCGCCCCGACGCCTCCGGTGCCCCCATGTACAAAGAGCGTTTCACCCTTCTTCAGACGCGCGTCGCGAAACAGTCCCAAATGGGCGGTGACGCCCACCAAGGCGTTGGCCGCCGCCGTTTCATCGGATACCTCGTCCGGAGTTGGATAGAGCCAATGTTCGTCAATCGCACAATATTCGGCGAACGTTCCCTGGCGTCCCAGCAACCCTTGATTGGTTCCCCAGACGCGGTCGCCGACTTGGAACCGAGTGACTTGCGAGCCGACTTCCACCACTTCCCCGGCCACGTCACAGCCGATGATGAACGGATTGGGAAGTTCCCAGTAGTTGGCCCCATTCCGCAAGTAGGTGTCGATCGGGTTCACCGAGACGGCACCCACCTTGACCAAGACCTGCGCCGGACTGGGACTGGGGGTCGGAAGTTCGCCATACTGGATGTTTTCCGCCGGACCGGTTTCCACAATATATGCAGCTTTCATCGCCTCTCTCGCACCATTCACTCCGAAGGATGGGGAATCCACGTTCCACCGGGCCGACACGGGGCCCGCACTGTCCATCTCTGGGCAATAGAACGGTTCTGGCTCGACCTCGCAACCGGGGCCGCCCCCACCACTTGGTGCCCTCCCTTTCCAAATGTTCTGGACGGATCCGCTCGGTCTATCTCGCCATCTCGGTATCTCGGTATCTCGGTATCATCGGCTCGCAGGCGAGCCCGCGTCTCGGTGTCGCCGTTTCTGCAACGCTATCTCTGTAACGCTGACTCTGTAACGCTGACTCGCTCGATCTCGCGAATCCCTCGCGGGAAAAGTCAACGGGGAGCGGCGGAGCGAAAGCGAGCGAGGATCGGCGTGATCCGCTCCAACGCCTGCTCGATCTCCCCGCAGGTCGTCTCGACACTGAGACTGAACCGAATGGCACTCTGCACAACCGCTGGCTCGCAGCCCATGGCCTGCAGCACGGGAGAAGGTTCGGACGAACCGCTGGCACAAGCGGAACCGGTCGAGCAGGCGATGCCCGCCAGGTCGAGGGCCAGCATCAGGGCTTGGCGGTCGAGTCCCGGGAAGGCGATGCAGAGCGTTTGCGGGAGTCGCTCGACCTGATGTCCCAGGACCATCGCGGTGGGATCGGCGGCCAGTAGGCCGGCGGCCAAGCGATCGCGTCGCTGCCGAAGCAAGTTCGCCTGGGTCTGTTGGTCGGCGAGGCTCAATTCCAGGGCCTGGGCCATTCCGACGATCAAGGGAACTGGTTCCGTCCCCGGCCGGAATCCCTGCTGCTGAAAGCCACCTCGAAACAAGGGGTTCAGCGGGACGTCATCGCGGAGCAGCAGCGCGCCGATCCCGAGCGGTCCGTGGAATTTGTGGGGGGCTACCGTCAGGGCGGATACCTGAAGTTCCCGAAAATTCACCGGGATCTTTCCCACGGCCTGAACGGCATCGGTATGCCAGATGGCCGCCCGAGGAAACGTGGAAGCCAACCGCTCCACCGGTTGAAGAACTCCCGTTTCATGGTTGGCAAGCATGAGGCTGACCAGGTCGAGCGGTTGGTCGGCGACCTCCGCCCACTGGTCGTGCTCCTCCTGACCAAACGGCTCGAGAGTGCAGACACCCGCCGAGTTGACCGGCAGCGTCCAGAGCCGTCCCCCTCGGTCCCGCCACAATTCGGCCCCCCCTCGAACGCTCGGGTGTTCCACGGCGGAGACGACGGCCCGTCCAGAACGTCGCGGGGCACCCAGCCAGATCAGGTGATTGGCCTCGGTCCCTCCGCTGGTAAAGATAATCCGGTCTCGATCGGGGTCTGCCCCCAGGAGCAGGCCGATGGTTTCGCGAGCCTGCTCGAGTGCGTGGCGAGCCTTGCGGCCCTGAGCATGCTGGCTGGAGGCGTTCCCCCAAACGTCGCGGTAGCATGCCGCCATCCGCTCCACCACCTCCGGGCGGATGCGAGTGGTCGCGTTGTTGTCCAAATAGATCATCTACGGCTCTTCCTGCTCTTCCTGTACCTCCTGCTCGTCCTGCTGCTGGTCGCCGATGGCATCTCGTGGGGACTCTGGGCGACTGTCCCGGGCCATTTCCCCATACTCGTTCTCCCATGCTCGAAATTGCCGAGCTGACTCGAGGTTACCCAATTCCTCGTGCAGGTCGGCCATCTCTCGACAGCGATTTTGCAATTGTCGAGCGATCGCTGTTCGTAACGCGGTTGCTTGCTCCGTTGAGTCGGCGGGGCCAGAGGTGCCGGGAGAGGCACTTTTTGAGTTGGCGGAGGCCTGCCGGGCCAGAACCATGATGTCAGGTACGAAAGGGTAGAGTTGTCGTCGAGCCAGTTCGATCACTTCGGGCCAGAGCACCGCGGCCAGCGCTGGATGCTCGTCGGTCCACGCTTCCCAGAAGTGTCGCGTGGCGGGCTGAGTTCGGATCGCGTCCCGGTAGTCCAGTCCTGCTTCCAGATAATCCAGCAGAATGCCGGCACCATGTGGGGCGATCCTTTCATTCCATCGCGAGGCTTGGACCAGGTCCCAGCGTTGATCGGGCTGAATGGCGACCAGCTTGTCGTTCAGCAGACGCTGCTCGAGGGATCCGGCGAAGCTCCGACGGGAAATGGGCGTAATCTGCCAGCGGAGGATCGGAATTTCGTAGTAGGAAAACCGACGTTGGGTCAAGGTTCCCGCCGAGAATTCGGTCCCTTGAACTCGCCCGAACATCGCGACCCAGAGAACTCCCACGAAACCGCCAATGAGCAACCCCATCGCCACCGTGATCAGACGTCGAGTCCAGGTGGGACGGCGTCTAGGGCGTCGTTCTCGACTGCCGTCGGCAACCGTGGACTCGCCTTCTGCCGAGAAATTCTTCGTGCGGATTGGGTTGGCGGTGTCGTTCATGAGGTGGAGGTCGCCGGATGGTCTCCATGGGGGGGAGTGTGTTTTCCGGTGGCCAGGCAATTTGCGCGGAGTGGGCTGGGAGTGGGTTGGGAAGACGGGAAGATTCATCTTTCCGTGGGGGGTGACTTCCGAGTATTATCGCGGACCGTCGGGCGAATGCCAGTGGAAGGGGAGCAACGGAAGTAACGGTTGGATGTGGGAGGATCAGCTCAGGGATGAACTCAACGGCTGCAATGGCGATGCGGCTCGCAATACTTGCCGCAGTCGTCTTCGGAATGCCGCTGCTGGCGATTCCCCTTGGTTGGGAAGCCCCCGTGAGCGAGGACCGTTCCGCGCCTCCCTTGCCGGACGAGGATCCGAGCGAACTGGTTGTCCGGGGGGGGGGTGGCTATCTCAGTGGGGGCGAGTCGGTCGAGCTGGCTCAGTTGGCTCTTTCGTCGAGTCTTCAGAGGCGGCTGGAGGAGTTGGGAGCGGAATATTTGGTGGTGGAACGGCTGGAAGTCTCGGGGCTTTACCGGTGTGTTTGCCTGGTCGACGTACCTGGCACGAACTACCGGCGTCCTTTTGAAGCCGCCGACATTCAGCCAGAGCGGGCGTTACAAAGGGTCTTGGACGAGCTGACAGCTTGGCGGTGGGCCATGCACGGGCAGACGGCGGAGAGTTCCGTGGGGGGCGGTGCGATTCGGTAAGGAGGTGGCCGGAGGGCAGATTGAGTTCCTTGGCGGAATGAGCCAGAATCGGCCAGATGCGTTGGCCAGTCCCTGCGATTCCGGTCCCTGCGATTCCGGTCCCTGCGATTCCGGTCTCTTGTGATTCAAGACTCGGGTACCGGGTCTGTTGGGACTTTGTCCCCTCGCCCCCCTCTCTCTGGTTGTTTTCCAATCGCGAACCCCAAAGGTTGCGAACGTGGCTCGATTACCCCCCCCTCCCGCCGCTCAATTGCGAAGCACGGCTTTGCGGTACCGTTGGCCTCAGGTGCCGCATCGGCATGGAATCTCGGAGTGTGCCACGCCGATCGCCTCCTCGGTGGAGCCGCCATCCCTTCGAGGGGAGTCATCGGATCGGAGACCCGCTGGGACGGGGGGGCAGCGGGATGGCAAATTGCAGCGCGTGGAGGCGATTCTGCTGCTGGCCCGGGAACCGATCCCGAGTCGTAAGCTGAGTGAGTTTGCCAACTTGGCCGATGGGACGGAAGCACGGACCATGGTCCGCCAGTTGAATCGATTATTGGATGAGCAGGGGCGGGCTTTTCGGGTCGAGGAGGTGGCGGGAGGTTATCAGATGCTGAGCCGTCCGAAGTTTGCGGCTTGGCTTCGACGACTGGGGCATGTCCCACCGGAGACTCGGTTATCCGCCCCGGCCATGGAAACCCTGGCCGTGATTGCCTATCGGCAGCCGGTTTTGCGTGCCGATATTGAAGCCATTCGTGGCGTGAACTGTGGGGAGATTCTCCGGCAGCTGATGGAACGGGACCTGGTGCGGATCGCTGGACGCAGCGAGGAGCTGGGACGCCCCTACCTGTATGCGACGACCAAGAAATTTCTTCAGCTCTTCGGCCTCCCTAACATTGACAAGCTGCCTCGTGTAGAAACAATGCGGATCGTCTCCGGAGCGAATGGTTCCAACCCGGAAGATTCGGCATCCGCCGATGACGCGACCTCTTCGGAAATGAGTCCCGCGGAAGCTACCGTCCCGGGGCAATTTTCGGCCGACCACTCAGAAAATCCCACCCCAGAGAAAGAGGAGTCTCAGGTGACTGACACCATGACCGCAGAACTGCACCCTGAGTTTGCCGCGGAACCGAGCCGCAAGCGACGGCGCGGCTCTCGCAAGCCGACCGAGGATCACTCCGGGTTGGTCGTCCAAGATCTGGATGAGGATGATCTGGATGAAGATGAAGTCTTCGAAGACGACGACGAGGAAGAGGACGAATTCTTCGACGACGACGAGGATGACGACGATGACGATGATGTCGACGATGAAGATGACGACATCGGCGACGACGACGAATTCGACGACGAAGACGAGTGGGAAGAAGTCGACGACGACGATGAAGATGATTGGGACGAGGAGGAGGACGACGACGACCTCGACTGGGAAGATGACGACGAGGACGACGAAGAAGAAGAGGAGGAGGAAGAGTGGGATTAGCGTTTGCTCCATCCGTGCTGATGGAGCATCCGTATTCCAGTTCCAACTTTAAGCTGTCCCAACCTTCAGGTGTTCCAGCTTTCAAGAATTCCAGACTGTACGAATTCCAGACTGTACGAATTCTGGTCTTCTGGGAGCTTGGCCTTTTTGGGGAGGGCAGCCTTCGGGGAACTGGAGTGATCGAGTAGCGTCGGATCCGAATCGCCAATCCGGCGCTACGCCGGGGGGGACGGGCACGAGTGGTTCGAGCTGATCTGACGGTGGTTTGTTGGCCGGCCGCTGATCGGGCGGCTCTCTTGGGGCCCCGGCTACTCCTTGAGGTGAAAGAGCTGGCGGAGGGCGTCGAGCAGACCGTGATGGGTCCCCTTCTCAGCCTGATCTCGCAGGGATTCCAGTGGGGGATGGAGCAGTTTGTTGACGAGCCGGTCGAATGACCGGTTGATTTCGGCCGCGATGCGGGGATCGACATCTCCCAGCTTGTTCATCAGACGAGCGAGTTCCTCGGTCTTTAGCTCGGTCGCCCGGTCTTTCAAGCGGCGAATGGTGGGGCCGGTCGACCTGTGGCTCAACTCGGCCATGAACCGCTGAGTTTCATCGTCCACGATCCGAGCGGCCTTGGGGAGTTCCTTTTCGCGGGCTCGCCGGTTTCGCTCGCAGGCAATGGTCAGGTCGTCGAGCGAATAGAGGTAGACGCCGGCGAATTGTCCCACTTCCGAGGCAATGTTGCGCGGTACCGCCAGATCGAGCATGAACAGCGGCCGCTGAGCCCGTGCTCGGCTGACCTTCTTGAACAGTTCCCGAGTGACGATCGGCTCCGAGGCTCCGACGGCGGAAATGAACAGATCGGCCTCGAGAAGCTGTTGTTCCAGGGTCTCCCAGCCGGCGGCTTTCACCTCCAGGCGGCGGGCCAGTTCCGCGGCCCGCTCGCGTGTCCGGTTGATGACAACAATCTGCCTCGCGCCTTCGGACATCAAGTACCGCAGCGTCTCTTCGGCCATCTCACCGGCCCCGACCACGACGACCTTCTTGTCATCGAATCGCTCGAAGATCTGCTTGGCGAAGTCGGCCACGGCCACACTGGGAATGCTGACTCGTTTCTGATTGATGGCCGTCTCACTGGCAACTCGCCGCGCAACCCGAATCGCTCGCTGGAACGCCAGGTTCAGTGAGGGGCCGGCGTGATTGCCCGCACAGGCCACTTCATAGGCCTGTTTGACTTGTGACAGGATCTGGGCTTCACCGACCACCATGCTGTCCAGGCTGGCAGCCACGGTGAATAGGTGACGAACGGCGTCCTCTCCCGTCCTTTCAAACAGGTCCTCGAACACCTCGACGGCATCCAGGCCATGAAAGTCGGCAACGAACTCCACCACTTCGCGATGGCTGGGGCACTGCGTCTCGCTCGAAGCCGCCAAATACATTTCGACTCGGTTGCAGGTCGACAAGAGGACGACTTCCGAGGTGGGGTGGCGAAGGCGGAATCGTTCGAGCGCGACCGGGACTTCATCCGCCGTGAACGCAATCCGCTCGCGGATGTTCACTCCCGCCGTGTGGTGGCTGCAGCCAATCATCTGAAGTTTCATGCGAGGTCTCCCTCAGACCTCGACCACTCCCCCGGTTCGCGGCTCAACCCGCGTTCAACCTGGGATCCCGCGTCTGGCGACGATCGGGTGTGGCGGTATTCGGTGCCA
>JBJHCD010000122.1:0-9990 GCA_050485845.1 Pirellulaceae bacterium
GCGGAAGCCTGTTCGATGCGAGCCGTCAGTTCCTCCTCCGCCTTCTCCAGAGCACGGTCCGGCTGAGGGTGAACGGCGACGGCGGTGTCTCCCAGCATGGTTTCGGGTCGAGTGGTGGCGACGATCACATGGGTCGGCTCGCCCGGCCGCGGATCGACCACGGGATATCGGAGGTGCCACAGGGAGCCGGCGGTCTTTTCCGTATAGACTTCGTCATCGCTGACGGCGGTCTGCAAGAAGGTGTCCCAGTTCACCAGGCGTTTGCCACGAAAGATCTTTTGCTGCCGGAAAAGGTCGAAGAACGTGTGGCGGACTGCTCGAGCACAGACATCGTCGAGGGTAAACCGAGTTCTTCGCCAATCGCAACTGCACCCCATCCGCTTCAGCTGGCCGAGAATGCGAGCTTCATACTGCTTCTTCCAGGCCCAGATCCGTTCGACCAGCGCGTCGCGGCCGAGGTCGTGGCGCGTCTTTCCTTCCTCCTCCTTCAGCCGCCGCTCGACCACGGCCTGCGTGGCAATTCCGGCGTGATCCGTTCCCGGCATCCAGAGGGCGACATAGCCCTGCATGCGGCGGCGGCGGATTTGAATGTCCTGCAGCGTGTTGTTCAGCGCATGCCCCAGATGCAGCGCTCCGGTCACGTTGGGAGGAGGAATGACAATCGTGAAAGGGGGCTTCTTGTCATCGGGATCGGCCTGGAAGTAGCCCGCCGTTTCCCAGAATTGGTAGATCCTGTCACCCGCTTCCGCGTAGTCAAATCGATTCGGCAGTTCCATGGAGTTCATCTTTGTATAGCTTGTATTCGAAGGCATCGACCAGGGCCATCCAACTGGCCTCGATGATATTTTCACTCACGCCGACCGTTCCCCAGACTTCATCGTTGTCGGCACTCTCAATGACCACTCGAATTCTCGCGGCCGTCCCCGCTTCGGAATTGATGGCTCGGACGCGGTAGTCGACCAGCCGCGTCTCCCTCAAACCAGGGAAGGCTCCATTGAGGGCCTTTCTGAGGGCGGCGTCCAAGGCGTTGACGGGACCATCCCCCTCGGCCACCTCGTGCCGGACTTCTTCTTGCACCCGCAGCTTGACGGACCCCTCGGTCAAGATTTCCCGGTCAGCCTCCATGCCGACTTCCACGTGATATTTGATCGGTTCGAAATGAGGCGCGAACGTACCGGCACAGCGTTGAACCAACAGGACAAAGGAGGCCTCCGCCGCTTCGAACTGGAAACCCTCGTTCTCCAGCTCCACCACCCGAGACAAAACGCGGTCCATCAATTCCTGATCGTGATGCAGGTTGTGCTTACTGGTCAGGGCGTTGATGTTCGCTCGGCCCGACAATTCGCTGACCAGAATCCGACGTTCATTCCCGACCAATTGCGGATCCATGTGCTCATAGGAATGGGCCGCTCGGGCCACGGCATGGACGTGCATGCCCCCTTTGTGCGCGAAGGCACTTTGGCCGACGAACGGCTGACCGGACCGCCAATTCATGTTGGCCGTCTCATAGACGAACCGAGATAACTCGGTCAGGTGATTCAGCGGCTTTCCCCCCAGGACCTGGTATCCCTTTTTCTTGATCGCCAGGTTGGAAATCACCGAGATCAGATCGGCATTCCCACAGCGTTCGCCGATTCCATTGATCGTCCCTTGGACATGAACCGCCCCCGCGTCCACGGCGGCCAGCGTATTGGCCACGGCCAGGTCGCAGTCGTTATGACAGTGAATTCCCAACTTCGCCGGAAAGCCTTCCAGACCTTTCGCGGCCTGCTGGACGAACTCACGAATCTCCTCCGGAAGCGTCCCACCATTGGTGTCGCAGAGCACGATCAGTCGAGCCCCGGCGGAGGCCGCTGCCCGGATCGTCTCGAGCGCATATTCCGGATTCGCCTTCCAGCCATCAAAGAAGTGTTCCGCGTCGTAAATCAGTTCACGTCCGGCTTCCGCGAGGAATCCCACGCTGTCGCGAATCATGGCCAGGTTCTCCTCGGCCGAAACCCGCAGCACCTCCGAGACATGAAAGTCCCATGTCTTTCCCACCACGGTACAGACGGGAGCTTCCGAGTGCAGTAGCGCCAACATCCCGACGTCCTTCTCGACGGGGACGTCTTTCCGCCGAGTCATCCCGAAGGCGCAGATTTTCGCGTGGGGCAACTCCAACTCACGGACCCGCTGGAAGTATTCCGCGTCCTTCTCGTTCGACAGCGGGTACCCCCCCTCAATATAGTCGACGCCGATTTCCGCCAAACGACGCGTGATTTGTAGCTTGTCGTATAGCGAGAAGCTGACTCCTTCTCCCTGGGTTCCATCTCGCAAGGTGGTGTCGTAAACCTCGATTGATTGCATGGCGCCGAACCTTTATGTGTTTGCGTGCCGGCGAAGGGAAAGCCGACGGAATATCAACAAAAAAAGCCCTGAAACCCACGGGCGGGGTCTCAGGGCTGCTATGGACAAAGTACCTTTACGCAGCATGAAACCCCTTGTGGCCTTGAATCGCCACCATGCGAATCACCACCCCGCAAATCGTCGCGATGCCACTCGCGACGCGAGTAATCACCCCTATCCCGACCCATGTCGAGTGGATCGCCGGGTGAGCGGCGCGGATCGAGGACCGGTACGCTCCGACGTGGCGGACACCGACCATGCATCGGGTTTCCCAACGCACGGCAGATGGAACTGCCGGCAGACTCGAGATGTCGCTGGAAACGCGTATTTCCATTAGTCAATCAGGAGTTTCTATCTCTATGAGGTTGCCAGTGGGGACGGTTCCGGACGGGACAGTCCCGATGGCTCGCGCCTCGGGCTAGGGTTGCCAGTGGGACGGTTCCGGACGGGACAATCCCGACGGCTCGCGCCTCGGGCTAGTTTTGAAATTACCAATTCCGACTCTTTCAAACCCGCCCCACATTCATCGCCGCGTGGGTGCCAGCGGGGCCAGGCCAGCGGATGCGCCGCCAGGATTCAGGGACTTTACGCACAATCCGCCACTCTGTCAACGGCGTCTCCCCCCTTCCAGAAATCCGAGCCCCGAGAACAAGCGGAAGCACCAAGTCCCTGTATTAACTTGAACGCTCCCCACCGACAGCTCGGATGGGCGTCTATTTCACCCTCGTGACCCCAATTACTTCCGGCGAGCGGTTATAATCTAGCTCCTCCTCCCCCAATTGGATTCATCGGACCCTCAACTTCATGAACCGATTTCCGGAACAAGTTGCTGCCCTGGTGACCGAGGCGGACATTGCCGTGCGGCAATGGACGGGGCGAATGTTTACCGGCCTTTTCTTGTTCCAGTGGGCATCCGCCATCGCCATCGCCCTGATCCGAAACCCCATCCTCCAGCAGGGAGAGTTCCGTCGGGTCCACCCGAATGTCTGGGCGGCACTCTTACTGGGAGGACTGCTCGCTGCCATACCGCTGTGGCTGATCCGCACCCAACCCGCCGCGACGATCACTCGGCATGTGGTCGCCGTCGCGCAGATGCTGACCTCCGCCCTGCTGATTACGCTGCTTGGCGGGCGAATCGAGGCGTATTTTCATATTTTCGCATCGCTGGTGGTTCTGAGCTACTACCGCGATTGCCGAGTCCTCGGGACCGCCACGCTCGTCATTGCCGCGGAACACTTCCTTCGCGGGCGTTATTGGCCCGAGTCGTTTCCGGGGGTGGCCGAAGGGGTTGAGTGGCGATGGCTGGAGCACACCATTTGGATCCTCTTTGTGAACGCCTTCCTCTGTTATGGAATTCAGCGAAGTCGCCGGGAGATGGTGGAAATTGCCGAGCGGCAGGTGCTGCTGGAAAACCTGAACGAAACCATCGAACGGAACGTGGAAGAACGAACTCGAGAACTCGAGGTCAGTGAACGTCGCTTCAAGCGACTGGCCACCCATTCGCCGGTGGGCATTTTTGAAGCGGATCTGCAAGGAAATTGCCGGTTCGCCAACGCTCACTTCCAGGAACTCGTCGGATTGGACGAGCGGCAACTGCAGGGCAACAGTTGGGCCCGCTGCCTGCATGACGACGATTTCGTCCGCGTCGTGGAATCCTGGGGGCGATCCATGCAGGAGGGACGAGAATTCAACCTCGAGTATCGGATTCGAAGTTCATCCGGCAAGACCCATTGGGTTCATGGCACCGCCATCCCACTGGCCGACACGGATGGCCAAGTGGTCGGCTACCTGGGAACCGTGATGGACATCACGGAACGAAAGCATCGCGAGGAGGCGATGCACGAAATGCAGCAGCAGTTGCGGAGCGCCTTCGATGATGCCCCGATCGGGATGGCATTGGTGGCGCTCGATGGCGTCCTGCTGAGCGTGAATTACGCCCTGTCACGGATCACGGGATATTCCCGCGACGAACTGATTTCGCTGAATATCCTCGACATCACGCACCCCGATGATGTTCAACCCGATGTCGAGAACATGGAAAATCTGGTGGCGGGCAACGTGCCGAGCTATCAAATGGAGAAGCGGTATCGTCACAAAGAGGGACGAATGGTCTGGATCTTGCTGAGCGTCAGTTTGGTCCGCGATCGGTCGGGGGAACCTCGCTACTTCATTTCTCAAATCCAAGACATCTCGCAGCTCAAAAAGGCCCAAGCCGAACTCGACCGCTTCTTCGCTCAGTCCTTGAACCTCAACATGATCATCGGAATGGATGGAGTATGGAAACGAGTGAACCCGGCTTGGGAACGGGTCCTTGGATTTTCCGAACCGGATCTGCGTTCTCGTCCGTTTCTGGATTATGTCCATCGGGAGGACCGAGCGGCCGTGATGGCCGAGGTGGAGCGTCTGGCCCAGGGAGGACACACGGAAGGCTTTGAGTGCCGGATGCGGACCTGGCAGGGAGATTATCGGACCATTCAGTGGAATGCCACGGCGCATTTGGAAGAACAAGTCGTATACGGCATCGGACAAGACGTGACGGAGCGACGAGAAGACTCGCTGAAACTGATTCAATCTGCGAGGTTCGTTCGGGCGACGCTGGACGCGCTGCGATCGGAAATTGCCATTCTGGACGGCCAAGGGACGATCCTGTCGGTCAATCAAGCCTGGAACGACTCGCAGGCGTCCAGCGACACCCAGTGCCGCATGCGGGTGGGTGACAATTATCTGTTTGAATGGCAGGGAGGGATCGGCCTCTCCTCCGATCATTCCGCGGCGGTCCTGTCCGGCGTACGTCAAGTCATTGACGGCACATCCGACGAAATCTCACTCGAGTATCCTCGGGAAAGTCCCGAGGGCAAGCGTTGGTTTCGAGTTCGCTTTACCCGGTTCGCGGGAGAAGGTCCGGTCCGAGTGGTCGCGGCCCATGAAGACATCACCCCCATCAAGCTGGCGGAAGAGAACCTCCAATTAGCCAAGGAAGTGGCGGAGGCGGCGAACCGAGCGAAAAGTGAGTTTCTGGCCAACATGAGCCATGAGATACGAACTCCCATGAACGGGATTCTCGGCCTGACCGACCTCGCCTTGGAAGCCGACCTTCCCGAGGAACATCGCGAATCGCTGGAACTGGTCAAGTCCTCGGCCGAGTCACTGATGACCGTCATCAATGACATTCTCGATTTCTCGAAAATCGAAGCGGGAAAACTAGAAATGTCTCCCGTCGACTTTTCCCTGGCCGAGCTGCTCCATGACACCGTCAAGCCACTGGCGCTTCGAGCACAATTGAAGGGATTGGAGCTGATCGGCTCGATCGATCCCGATGTCCCCGCCGTGGTTTACGGAGACCCTGACCGGCTGCGGCAAATCTTGACCAATCTCCTGGGCAACGCGATAAAGTTCACCGAGCGGGGAGAGGTCCGACTCGGCGTTGAGTCATCGCCGAGCCGGACGGGGGAGATTCGGCTTCGTTTTTCCGTCACCGATACGGGAATCGGAATTTCACCCGATTTTCAGAAGTACGTTTTCGCACCGTTTGCCCAGGCCGACGGTTCCTCGACGCGGCGATTTGGTGGAACCGGCCTCGGGCTGAGCATTTCACGACAACTGGTCGAAATGATGGGGGGAAGATTGGAAGTTGAGAGCGAACCGGGAAATGGAAGCTCCTTTTCCTTCGAAGCGCACTTCGGCAGACCACTCGAATCCGAGCCGGTCGCCGTCGCGGTTCCGATTCCCAATCTCATTCAGGGAAAACGTGTTCTCCTAGTCGATGACAGTCAGGCCTTGCGCCAGGTCCTCGAGGGTACCCTGACCCAGTGGGGGGCCGATGTGACGACGCTCGACAATGGTCTGGACCTTACAGCCGAACTGGATCAAGCAGCGAAAGAGGACGCACCGTTTGACCTACTACTGATCGATGGCCACCTTCCCATCGATCAGGACTTTCCCGGGCCGCTCGAAGCGGCCCACCCCGGCGTGATCCGCAATTCCAGCGATCTGCCAGGCAACTCGTTGCCGCGAAGGTGGTTGGACCTCTTGCACAATCGCGTCCAAACCGGACACTCCCCAACCCGGGGCATCGTGATGCTGCACGCCTCGGACCGCCTCCCACCCGGGGACCGGAGTCGAGAATCTTCCAGCGTGATCAGTCTGGTCAAGCCGATCTGGCCCCGGGATCTTCGCAACGCCATCGAACGGCTGTGGAGTGAGGGTGATCCGAATACGATCTTATCGGCGGGAGAAATGAACAACCTCCGTCCCGCGTCCCATCCCATGGAAATCGGCGACACCGCGGCATGGGTCCTGGAGGAACCACCTGTCGGTCTCTCTCCATCGGATCCTGAATGGGGGAAAGAACCCCAAGAGCCGAGTCGCGTTCGCCAAACTTTTCGCATCCTGGTGGCAGAGGATAACGAGGTCAATCAGCGAGTCGCGGCTCAAATCCTGACCCGTGGTGGTCACGAAGTCCGAGTCGTGAATAATGGTGAAGAGGCACTCGTTACCCTGACAAATGAGCCGTTTGACTTGGTTTTAATGGATCTGCAAATGCCGGTGATGGATGGCTGGGAAGCAACTCGGATGCTGCGCCGGCAGGAAGCTGGCTCGGGAAAGCACACCCCCATCATCGCCATGACGGCGCACGCATATCAGCGGGATCGAGAACGTTCCATGGTGGCTGGAATGGATGGATTTGTCGCCAAACCGGTCTCGGGGGAGGAATTGTTGCGGATCGTCCAAACCGTCATGAACGGGACAGCGGGCAATGGTGAGTTCTCGCCCGGGCCTACTCGTGACAAGTCAATCGCTAAATCCCGAGTTGAATCCCGAGTTGAATCCCGAGTTGAATCCCGAGTTGAATCCCGAGTTGAATCCCGAGATAACCCCCGAGATAACTCCCAAGAAAAATCCCAAGACGAATCGAACTCGGAATGGCTCTCCCCGCGGGAAACTTCCGAGCCAACGATTCTCTCCGGAGACGCCGGAAGTGGAATTCCCGACGATCCGATCCGCAACGGTTCGAGACCTCTCCCCACTCCTTCCCCGGAACCCTATCCATTTTCTCGCGAAATGGCCTGTGAGAGACTGGGAGGCGACGCGGAATTGCTGGAAGAGGTCATCGCCTTGTTCCTCAGCACGACTCCGCCTCGTCTGGCCGAATTGCGGGCAGCCCTCGAGGAGACAAACTATCAGCGGCTACGAAAAGTCGCTCATACATTGAAGGGGGCGGTCAGCTATATCGACTCGGGATCAGTACTGACGGAACTCAGACAACTGGAAGAAGTGGCGGAATATGAAAATGGGACCATGGCCATGAAACTGGTTCCCGCCGTGATTCAACAACTGGAACAATTGATGGTGGCCGTCCGTGGCAGCAACGTGCCACCAACGGGATGATCGATGGTGGATCGCCGAAAATCCCCGAGGAGAATTCGATGACGAAGGTCTTGTTGGCCGAAGATGATCCCGTTTCCCGCAAGGTGCTCGAGCGAACGTTGCGGAGCTGGAATCATGAGGTCTTCGTGGCCGAAGATGGCGCCGCGGCTTGGGAGATTATTCAACAAGAGAACTCCCCGCGACTCATGCTGCTCGACTGGATGATGCCCGAAGTCGACGGCATCGAACTCTGCCAGCGGATCCGCCGCGATCCCAAGCTGGCCCTGGCCTACGTCATTCTCCTCACGGCGAAGCATCAAAAGGAAGACATCATCCACGGCCTGGCTTCCGGCGCGCACGACTATATCACTAAACCGTTTGATCGAGGAGAACTTCAGGCTCGACTTCAGGTCGGCCAACGAGTCTTGGATCTGCAAACCGAACTCGCTCAGCGCGTCTCCGACTTGGAAGCGGCCATGGACCAAGTCCGAAGGTTGCAGAGTCTGCTTCCCATCTGCTCGTACTGCAAGCGTGTTCGCGACGATCGGAACTATTGGCAGGAAGTGGAAGCGTATTTGATGACCCGAATCGACCTGCGGCTCAGCCACAGCATCTGCCCGGATTGCTATCGCGAGGTGGTTGTTCCGGAACTGACCGCGGCGGGCATCCCCCCGGAGGAAATCGAGCAGGAAACTTCGGACTCTCGGCCTGAAGCCCAGTCCCATTCTCCGACCGACAGCAAGTCAAATGGTCCATCCAATTCCGAGCCCCCTTCTCCACCCGGCACTCCACCCGACATCCCACCAGACTTCCCATCCGGGCGTGGGAACGCATCCGATTCGTGATGACGGCCGAGTTTGGCTCGAGGGGGCAACCGGGTGCGGTTGCATTGCTACCACCGAGCCCAAAGGGGATATGGGAGAAATGGGGACAGGGGGACAGGGGCTACGCGAACGAGTACCGTTGGCAATCGATCGTGGGAGGAGTATGTTCAGTCACGGGGGGTCTGTTCGCCGACCGGCGCCACGTCTCGCAAGAACCATGCCAAATTGTGCTACCAAGCACCTCGAAAGCATAACCTGCCGGGCGTGTCTCGTTCGTTGGCGACGTCCAGTCAGCGCAAGCCCCCATTGGTCGGCCGAGTCGGTTCTCGGTCGAACTTGATTCCCTCTCGGAAGGTCCATCTCCATGAATGGCTGTCGTGCCTGGAAAGTCGGTATGCGGGCGGCTGAGTGCATCGGCTGGTGCGTGGTGTTCGTTTCCCTGGTCGGCTGCAACGGCTCCCATCCGTTGACTTCCAGTCCGGATGTCGAGGGGAGGACGGCGGAAGGAAAGGCTGCCGATTCCGGTAGCGGCGAGGAGGGGCGGGTTCAGCAGGGGCCTCGTCCACAGGCGTTCGCCGGCGATCGTGTCGTGCGGGAGATTGCCGCCCGGGATTGGCTGAACACCTCGTCTCCCGTTTCCCTGGAAAGCCTGAAAGGAAAGGTGGTCATGCTGGAGTTCTGGGCGACCTGGTGCGGTCCCTGCATTCAGGGCATTCCCCACCTCAACGAGCTTCAGGAGACCTACGCCGCCGACGGATTTCGGATCGTCAGTCTCACGGATGAAGACCGAAGCACCGTCCTCCGTTTTCAGGAAAGGCGTCAATTGGAGATGAATTACATTATCGGGCTGGAAAGCAGCACCGGACAGGCGTATGGCGTGACGGGAATCCCGCATGCCATCCTCATCGATCGCGATGGGAAAATGGCCTGGCGCGGCCATCCAATGAATCCGGAATGCGAGGAACAGATCAAGCTGGCCTTGGCACAATAGTCTCGTTTCTTCCGCGAGGGAGTTGGGTCGCGGTTCGCCGGGTGCTGGTCTATAATGACGCCCCTCCGTTTCGGCGCCACCCATGGTGAGGGGCCCTGAACGGATCGAATCAACTGGAACTTCCAACATCGAACGAAAGGCAGGGACCAATGTCTCGAAGTAACGCCGTGACATTCAAGGGGAATCCGATGACGCTGGCCGGCGAGGCCGTGCAAGCCGGTCAATCGGCGCCAGATTTCACGCTGCACTACTACGACGCCGGTCTGAAGACTTTGTCGCCGGCCGACTTGCGTGGCAAACCGGCCATCATCAGTGTCGTCCCGTCGCTGGACACTCCCGTCTGCCAAACTCAGACCAAGCGGTTCAACCAAGAACTCGGGGCGCTCGGCGACAAGATCCACGCCCTGACGGTCAGCCTGGACC
>JBJHCD010000123.1:0-9963 GCA_050485845.1 Pirellulaceae bacterium
TCGGAACCTCCTTACCATGGGAGCTGTGTCGCGTGAAAACGGCGCCAAGCGAGAGCTGATCGTTCTGGTCAAGGGGGAACGACGCGAAGAGATCCAGCTGGAAGTTGATCGGACCGATCCCGAGGATATCCTCAAGGCAACTCTGGGAGAACCGATCGTTTCGGAGCGAAATGTCCGGTATCCCCTCCATGTCGAGATCGTCCCCGGCATGCCTCCCGTCAATCGGCTGGGGAATGAGCAGGCCAAGGTGGCTCGGATCTACCTCAAGGCCACCAACTCGGCTAGCGACGAGGTGATCATTTACGTATCCTTCCTAACCAACTGATTCTCCGTCGGCTGACTCAGCGACTGAATCTGCCACTGACTCGATTGCTGACTCGATTGCTGGCTCGACTACTGAATTAACACCCAACACGTTATTCGAAACGTCATTCATTCTCATGTCACGATAACCGCCAGGCTGGGGGTTCGCTGGAGGCGGATTTGCCTGAGGGGCGGCGATTGTGTTGAGGTTTCCCCTGGAGGGACCCCCGGATGCCGACCATGGACTCAAAGCCTGTGCCGCCTCAAGGGGACCAACGGTGTTCCCGGCATTCAGCGGTCCTCCTAGTGGTGGTGACCTGCTGCGGGATGCTGCTGGCTGGTTGCCGGCCCCAGGGAGCGGATCGAGGCGAGGCGAGGCTGGGGCCCGTCGATTCGACCCAGCCCGATAGCCCCTCCGCATCGCGAGAATCCCCCCATGGACGTTCCGACTCGGGAGGTCCCCCGTCCGCTTCGGATGCCGCCGGTTCCGATCTGCAAGCTGGCCGGGCGACTGGAGCGGAGGATCAGGTGGATGAGTCGGCGGACGGCGGCGTGACCGGTCGTGCGGACTCGGGGGAGCAGCCCGAGCCGGTTGGTTCCGATACGGTTCAAGAGGAGCTGTTTGCCGGCTGGCCCAATCCCGAGTTGGTCATTGTGCTTACCGGGCGACAGAATGGCTATCTTGAGCCGTGTGGCTGCACCGGCTTGGCGAACCAAAAGGGAGGAGTCGCTCGACGAGCCACTTTTCTGGAGGGTTTGAGAGAAGAGCGGGGTTGGCCCGTGCTTCCCGTGGATGTGGGGAACCAAGTCCGGCGCTATGGTCGGCAAGCGGAAATCAAGTTTCAGGTCTCCGCCGACGCGCTGCGCAGGATGGGCTATGCCGCCACCACCCTGGGGCTTCAGGACTTGCAGCTTTCCATCGATGAACTGGCGGCCACGTCGGCCGCCCTGGATGACGCGGAACCGCTGTTTATTTCTTCCAACGTGGCCGTGCTGGACCCCGACTTCACTCCCCGCATGCGAGTGGTGGAAGTTGGCGGAAAACGGATCGGCATCACCGCCTGCTTGGGGGATGAGGCTCGGTCGCAGATTCAAGCGGACGAGTTGATTCTGAGCCCGGCGGTGGAGGCGTTGCGGGAGGTTTGGGAGGAGCTGAAAGCGGCTGATTGCGACTACCACATCTTGCTGGCTCAGTGCACCACCGAGGAGACTTTGGCCTTGGCTCGGGCCGTCCCGCACTTTCAACTAATCGTCACTTCGGGGGGGAGTGACGAGCCCTCCTATGAACCTCGACAGATTCCCGAGACCCCTTCGTTGATGGTCAACGTGGGGGCCAAGGCGATGTTTGCCTGTGCCGTTGGATTATTCGATGATCCGGAGCAACCTTGGCGATACGAACGGATTCCGATGGACGATCGGTTCGAGGACAATCGGGAAATGCGGGAGGTGATGGCCAATTACCAGAAGGAGCTGGAGCGGATGGGACTGGAGCAGTTGGGGTTATCTCCGGTGGCTCATCCCTCGGGGCGAAAGTTTGTGGGGTCATCGGTCTGCGGTGACTGCCACACCACGGCTTATGGGATTTGGGAAGAGACCCCCCACCATCACGCGACCCAGTCGATCGTGGATCCTTACGAGCGGAACGATGTCCCGCGGCATTTTGACCCGGAGTGTCTGAGTTGTCATGTGACCGGTTGGAATCCGCAGCGTTATTTCCCGTACGAATCGGGGTACTTAAGTCTCACGGTGACGCCTCAGATGACCGGCAGCGGTTGCGAAAACTGCCACGGTCCCGGCTCGGCACACGTGGCGGCCGAGATGGGGGAGGTCGACGTGGATACGGTGACGCTCGAGTCATTGCGGGAGCAGATGCGACTTCCGCTGGCGGAAGCGGAAAAAAAGTGTCTGGAATGTCACGATTTGGACAATAGCCCTGATTTTCACGTTCCTGGGGCGTTTCAGCGCTATTGGGAGCGAATTGAGCACTGGGGGAAGGACTAAGGGAAGCGCAAGGTAACTCGGTGCGAGTCGCTCCCCGGGATGTCGATCTTGGCGAACGGGGGGGACTTTGTTACAAACCGTGCTTCTAACTCGCAGCCTGTTCACGGACGAACGACCATGAAAAACTTCGCACGGGCAATCCGCTTGGCCCTGCGCCGCCGCTTCACGGTGTTGGGCATTCTGTTAAGCTCCATCACGGTGGCGCTCCTCTGGGGGGCCAACATCGGGACCGTTTATCCCTTCATGGAAGTTGTGTTTCAGCAGGATTCGATCCACTCGTTTCTGGACGAGGAGCTGGAGCGTGTCGAGGGGATGAAGCCGCAACTGGAGGCAACTCGCGTCTGGTACGAGCAGCAGCGAGATCAGCGGTCGGGGGTCGGTCGGGCCTACTATGCCACGCGAATTCTCTTGGTTCGCATGGGAGAGGGGATCAACGAGCGGTTCGTCTCTACGGGGCGGTGGATTCTCCCGGTACTCCCGGACAAGCCCTTCAGTTCGCTGGTGATGGTGGTCGTCTTTCTGCTGGTGGCGACGGTGCTGAAGTGCCTGGCACACTGCTTGAACATCATTCTGGTCGCTCGGCTGACCCACTTGAATTCGTTGGATCTGAGCAATCAGTTCTATCGTCACACGCTGAACATGGAACTCAGCACGTTCGGTCGTGGCCGGACCAGCGAATTGATGAGCCGCTTTACGAACGATATTTCGGCGGTCAGCGGTGGCATTTCCGTCTTGTTTGGAAACACGCTCCGTGAACCCCTGAAGATGCTGGTCTGCCTCTTTGGTGCCGCCATGATCAGCTGGCAACTGCTGGTGCTCTCCCTGTTCGTGGCGCCGATGGCCATTGTGCTGATGTACCGATTGGCCAAGTCGGTGAAGCGGGCGAATCGTCGGGCGCTGGAAGAGGTGGCACAGGTTTACAACCGCCTCTCGGAATCGTTCACGGGGATCAAGGCGGTTCAGGCCTACACCATGGAGCGGATTGAGCGCAGTCGATTTCTCCAGACCTCGAAGCAGCTCTATCACAAATCGATGAAGATCTCGCTCTACAGCGCGATGATCCGCATGAACAACGAGTTGCTGGGAGTGGGTGTGATCGCCTTGGCGATGCTTTCGGGCGGGTATTTGGTTTTAAACGGCGAGACCCATTTGCTCGGGATGCGGATGTCGGATGAACCCCTTTCGGTTCCCGCCATGATGCTGTTCTTCGGCTTTCTGGTGGGAGTCAGCGATCCGGCTCGAAAACTTTCCGACGTCTTTCATCAGCTACAGCGGGGTGCGGCGGCGGCCGATCGAATCTATCCACTCCTCGATCAACAGCCGACGATCGTCGATCCACCTCAGCCGAAACAGGTCCCTGAGGGCCCATGCGAGATTGTTTTCGATCAGGTCCAGTTTGCTTACGAACCGGAACAGCTGATCCTGAAGGACATTAATTTGCGAATCGGGGCCGGGGAGAAGCTGGCGATTGTGGGCCCGAATGGTTGCGGCAAGAGCACGCTGACCAATCTCATACCCCGCTTCTATGATCCGGTAAAAGGCGAAGTGCGGCTCAATTACACCGGCGTGCATGAAGTTCGACTTCGTGACTTGCGAAAGTCGATCGGCATTGTGACTCAGCAAACCTTGCTCTTCGACGATACCATTGCCAACAACATTCGTTACGGATCGCCGCACGCCACGGATGAAGAGGTGATGGAGGCGGCCAAGAAAGCGCAAGCTCATCGGTTTATCGTCGAGCAATTGCCCCTAGGTTATCAGACCGCGGTGGGTGAACGGGGAGATCGTCTTTCGGGTGGACAGCGCCAGCGCATCGCGCTGGCTCGAGCTATCCTGCGAAACCCGTCCGTCTTGATTCTGGATGAAGCGACAAGCCAGGTGGATCAGGAGAGCGAGCAATTGATTCACCGGGCGCTGGAAAGCTTCATGGAGGGGCGGACGTCTCTGTTGATTACTCACCGCAGTTCGACCCTGACATTGGTGGACCGGATTCTGGTCACGGACGAGGGTCGGATTGTCGACCTCGGCACGCATGACGAGTTGCTGGCACGCTGCCCACTCTACCACCGCCTGTACCAGACCGAGATGCGGCAGACGGCCTGAGGTTGATTCACGGTGGAGTTTCGGAGAGTGTCAGCAGCTGATCGTCGAGCGGCAGTTGCACGGTGAGACTCGTTCCCTTGCCGGCAGCCGACTGCAGGCGGGCCTCGCCACCGGCCCATTTCGCCCGCTCGTGAATTCCCCGCACTCCATGGCGATCCGTCGGTATGTTTGCCGGATCGAAGCCGACCCCGTCATCGGATAATTCAATCGACAGTCCCTGCTGGTCTTGGCGCAGCCTCAACTGAATTCGCGAAGCCTGGCTATGCCGGCGAGCATTGGTCAGGGCTTCCTGGACGATTCGAAACACCGCCATCTCCAGAGTGGGAGGTAAACGCGACGAACGAAGCTCCATTTGTACATCCATCGGAATGCCCGACTGCTCGCCATGACGAGCGATCAGCTGCTGCAGCGCCTCCCGCAGGCCTTCCGCTTCCAGCAAGGGAGGCCGAATGCCCTCCATCAAGCGCCGTGCTTCGGCCAGGGCATCACGGATCAGTTGGCCGGCCTCCTTGAGGCTGGCTCGAGCCGATTCGGCTTCCGGGGGAAGTTGCGACTGAGCTGCCTCGACGAACATGGTCGCCCCCGTCAGCTCCTGGGCCAATCCGTCATGGATCTCCAGGGCAATCAACCGCCGCTCTCGCTCCGATAGCTCCAGTAGTCGCCGCAATTCCACCGCCTGCCGCTCAAGAGAGTCCCGTTGCCTGCGAAGACGTTCGATCTCGTCGGGCTGGTTCATCCGCGGCCTCCTCGTGTGACGCCTCCGCGCTGGGGGAATTCAGTCTTGCTGGGGGCTCGCGGGCGAGCCACTGCCGCTGGGACGAATTCCTCCGCCGGGCGGATGCTTATTCCTTACAGATAGCGGTTAATCAGGTTCTCCAGCATCTCCTGACGGCCACTTTCGTTCCGCTGACTGCTCCCCTTCTCCAGCATGTGGGCCGACAGCGTCTTAAAGTCAGCTCGACCCGATTCCACCTCGGCGCCGATCCCTTCATCCCAACTGCGGTAGCGATTCCGCACGAAGGCCTCCAGTTCTCCATCGGCTCGAATCGCCGCCGCAATCTTCAGGCCGCGAGCGAAGGCGTCCATGCCACCGATGTGGGCGTGGAACAGGTCGATCGGCTCAAAGCTCTCCCGTCGCACTTTCGCATCAAAATTGACCCCACCCGGTGCCAGACCCCCATGCTTCAGGATCATCAGCATGCACTCGGTGGTGAGGTAAAAATTCGTGGGGAACTGGTCCGTGTCCCAGCCCAGCAGCAGGTCGCCCGTGTTGGCGTCGATCGAGCCGAGCATTCCCTGATGACCGGCATAGTCCAGTTCATGCATCATGGTGTGACCGGCCAGCGTGGCATGGTTCGTTTCCAGGTTCAACTTGAAATGACTCGTCAGATCGTAGGCTCGCAGGAAGTTGATGCAGGCGGCCGCGTCGGAATCGTACTGATGCTTGGTCGGCTCCTTCGGCTTCGGCTCGATCAAGAACTGCCCGGTGAAGCCGATCTCCTTGGCATAGTCCACCGCCATGTGGAAGAACCGAGCCAAGTGGTCCAGTTCTCGCTTCATGTCGGTGTTCCAGAGGTTCTGGTAACCTTCTCGCCCTCCCCAAAAAACGTAGTTCTCGCCTCCCAGTTCCTTGGTGACTTCCAGACACTTCTTCACCTCGGCCGCCGCGTAGGCGAAGACATCGGCATTGCAGCTGGTCGCCGCTCCATGCAGATACCGTGGATGGCTGAAGAGATTGGCGGTCCCCCACAGCAGCCGAATTCCCGTCCGCTCCTGCTCCTCCTTCAACGCCTTGGTCACCACGTCAAAGTTGGCATGCGACTCCCGCAACGTCTCCCCCTCGGGCGAAACATCACGATCGTGGAAAGCATAGTAGGGGGCCCCCAGCTTTTCGAAAAACTCGAATGCCGCACGCACTCGACGCACCGCGTTTTCGACCGAATCACTCCCGTTGTCCCAGGGCCGGATCATCGTGCCGGCACCGAACGGGTCGGCCCCCGTCCCCCGGAACGTATGCCAATAGACGATGCTGAACCGGAGATGGTCCTTCATCGTCTTCCCTTCCACAACCTCGTTCTCGTCGTACCAGCGGTAGGCCAGCGGATTCTTCGACGTCGGGCCCTCGTACGGAATCTTGTCTACTTCGGGAAATGCAGTCATGAGTCTTCAGCACCTGAGGATATGAGGATAAGGATTCGTGTTCTTGTTTTCCGACCGGTATCGTGGCAAATCGCCGCACGGCTGGCAACCGGCGGAGCGATGTTTTGTCAGGCCGTCAGGCCTCGCCACCCCAGCGATTCTCTCCGTCGGGACCGGCGGAGCGAAGAGAGTTTTCGAGCTGCATTTCGACGGAGAGGCCGAAATTGTCCGTGGGTCCCATCAGGATGCGTTCTTTTGGGACCCTTCCGACGACTCCGCGGCTATCAAGTCGCTCGATCGGTGCTACCGCTCCAATTGCGACTCCATCGGGACCATGCCGGCCCGGTGACGTTCAATTCCATCTAACAGGTGCTGGACGACTTCCGGATGCCGCTCGGTGACCGAATTTCGCTCGGATGGGTCTTGCTCCAATTGGAACAGGAGGGGAGGGTCATGCTTCTGAGGCTCGGGCTGTCCGTAGGCATTCTGGGTCATCAGGTGAAGTTTCCAGGGCCCCTGGCGGTAGGCCATCAACCGGAAGCCTCGGTAATAGACCATCTCCTGCCGCGAGCTGGGCCCTTCGCCACGCAGCAGGGGCAGGAGATTATGGCTGTCGTGAGGATAGTCCGTGGGGAGAGGAAGATCGGCCACGGCATGGGCGGTGGCCCAGAGGTCGAGTGTCGAGGCCAGTTCATGCGTGCGGGTACCGGCCGGCACGGTTCCCGGCCACCAGACAATCCCGGGAACCCGCATTCCCCCCTCCCAAGTGCTCCCCTTTCCGTCTCGGAGCAGTCCGGCGGAACCCCCATGATCGTTGAAGATCAGCCAGGGGCCGTTGTCGCTGGTGAACAGGACAAGCGTATTTTCCGCCAAACCTTCGTCCCGCAACGTCTGGAGGATTCGGCCGACCCCGGAATCGATTTCCTCGACCACATCGCCATAGAGGCCTCGATCGCTCTGACCCGCGAAGGGTTCCGAGCGGAAGAGAGGGACGTGGGGCATCGTGTGCGCAAGATACAGAAAGAACGGACGCTCGCGGTTTCGCTGGATGAACTCAATCGATTCCCGAGTGTACCGCTCGGTGATGGTCGTTTGATCGACGGGGCGTTCGATGATCTCGCTTCCGCGCATCAGAGGCACGTTCCAGTATTCCACTCGAGGTTCCCAGAATGCCTCCCTCCCGGCCGGTGATTCCGCGACACGATCCATGTCGTTCGAGTAGGGAATTCCGTAGTACTCGTCAAAGCCATGTTCCATCGGCAGGTAAGGGGGGAGGTGTCCGAGATGCCATTTGCCGATGCACGCCGTGGCGTAATCCCGTCGCTTCAGGACTTCCGCGACCGTGATCTGATCGGCCTGCAGTCCGCCGTTCGAATCCGGGAACAGAACCCGGCGGCGGTTGCCGCACATGCCGTTGCGCGGTGGGAGTCGCCCCGTGAGCAGTGCCGCTCGGCTGGGAGTACAGACTTCCGCGGCACAGTAGAACTGCGTAAACAGCATCCCTTCGGCGGCCATCCGGTCCAGTTGGGGAGTGCGAATTGTGGGGTGCCCGTAGCAGGAGAGGTCCCCGTAGCCCAGGTCGTCGCAGAAAATCACGACGATGTTCGGATAGTCCGCCGCTCGAGCCCCAATGGCATGGGTTCCCAACATGAATGCCAAGGTCGCTGCCAGCGTCACGGTCAACGTCGCTCTCAATGTCGCTCTCAATGTCGCTCTCAATGTCGCTCTCAACGCCGCGGCCCCTGTCATTTTCGAAAATCCTTTCGAACATCTTTTCGACGTCATTTTAGAGGTCATTTTTGATGTCATCGTCATTGGAATGGTCTGTGGCATTCGAAATGGCGAAGTGACTGGTGAGGACAGCGGCTTGGACCCGCTGAAGGCTGGGGGAGTTCCTTGGTGCCGACTTGGAACGAAGTGCGGCGGCGGAGCGAGTCGCTGGGGCATCAGGGGAACTCCCGTGGGTTGAATTGGAATCAGGAAAAGTCAATCGCGGGGGGACGAGCTCGCGGTCTTTTTGCGGATGATGGCGTCGCCCCAGCGGGGCCAGAGTTGCGAGATGGCGAAGAGAAGCCGAGCCTTTCCAGGGACAATCAGCTCGGCTTGCCGCCGCTGGCAGGCAGTCAAGATCCTGTCAGCCAGCCATTCCGGGTCGATTCCCGGCAGCTTGACGCCTCCTCCGGGTTTCCGAGCGGCTTCGGGAAGCCCGGCCGATTGCGCGGCGTACCGTTCGCCCGCGTCGGGGCGAGCGATCGGACCGGGGCAGACCAGCAGTACGTGGGTCCCGCTGGGCTGAAGTTCAAGCCGCAGTTGTTGCGCGGCGGCGGCGAGCGGGAACTTGGTGCAGCAGTATCCTCCCAGGTATCGAGCGGCTGATTTGGCGGCCAGCGACCCCATGAAGACGAGATGCCCCTGGCTCTCGCCGAGTAGCGGTTGGGCGGCGCGCGCACAATGCAGCGCCGCCATCACATTCAGATCCCACAGCGCTTGCAGACGCTCGGGAGGCGTCTCCAGCAGCAGTCCCCGGTCGGATCGTCCTGCTATGTTGAATAGGGCATCCAGTCGTCCGAAGTCAGCTCGAACCCGCTCGAATACCCGCTGCACCTCATCGGGCGAAGTGACATCCGCCGCCAGGACGCATGGTGAATCCATCGAGCCGGAAGGGGAGTCGGCGGAAGAGGAAATGATGGACGGGGAGATGGACGAAGGGGAGATGGACGCAGGGGAGTCGGCGGAAGAGGTGGGCGAAGCGGACGAACCGTCAGCGGCCGGGGGGTGGATGGCGAGTTTCCCAAGCTGCCGGGCCGCTTGGTGGAGCCGGTCGGGGTCGCGAGCCGTTAGGATGACTCGAGCCCCGGCTTGAACCAATGCCGCGGCCAGGGCCAAGCCGAACCCCGAGGAGCCGCCGGTGACCAACGCTACCTTGCCCTGCCAGTAGGTCATCAACTTTACAACTCACCCATTGAAGCGGCCGACACCGGTGATTGCCGAGTCTCCATGCCGGGCTGTTGGTTGCGGAGACACGGTTTCGGAGAGACGGTCTTCCCCGGTAGTCCCCAGAACCCGCAGGACTCTTGGCCTTCGGGCACAAAGGGGGATAGTCCACTTCCTGAACTTGACTTCCTGAATTGGGAATCGGCTCCCCGCAACTCCACCAAGCTCGTTTCCCACACGGGGAACGGAGCTTGGTGAAGGAACTGTACCGGGGGCCGGGACTTGGGCTCGCCCGCGAGCCGATGGGCCGGCGACTAGACTTCGACCTCGTAGCCCTTGCGTTGTGGGCGGCTTTGCCAGGCATTGGCCTCGTCGTCCCCCACGATCTGCTCGGTTTCCGGATCCCAGGTCAGCGGGCGTCCGAGCCGAATGGCGATGTTCGCCAGATGGCAGGTCGTCATCGCTCGGTGATGCGTATAGACG
>JBJHCD010000124.1:0-9925 GCA_050485845.1 Pirellulaceae bacterium
GATATGAGGGTTGTTTGCAGCTAGTTTCTTAGTGATGGGTTGGGTGCTGGAGTGCGACTTGCCCCTTTTGGGGGGTCGCGGGGAGCGGTTTTGGGAATTGATGTCAAAAATCGGGCCCTTGGACCCTTGTTGGATGGCGGCGCGCTACGGGATAATCGTTGGGGATGCAATTTCCCGCCAGCGATCCTTCTTTCTCGATGGTTTTGCCCTCTATGTCCGCAATGTCCGCAATGCAACAAGTTGACGTGACGCAGCAACTTCGCGACCTCCTGTCCCGCCGGATCCTGCTTTTGGATGGTGCCATGGGTACCATGGTGCAGGCTTTGCGACTCGATGAACAGGCGGTCCGTGGAGATCGCTTCCGAAGTCATAACAAAGATCTCGCAAATTTCGTAGACATCCTTTGCCTGACTCGTCCGGATGACGTCACCCAGATCCACCGCACGTACCTCGAAGCGGGGGCGGACATTGTGGAGACGAATACGTTTGGGGCGAGTCCCATTGGGATGGAGGAATTTCTCCTCCCCCCCGAATTGACTCGTGAGATTAACATCGCGGCGGTCCAATGTGCTCGCCGGGCGGTGGATGAATTCAATGAGCGAACGCCGGACCGCCCCCGCTTCGTGGCGGGATCGATCGGTCCGACCGCCAAGCAGGCTTCCATTTCGACTCGGGTCGACGATCCCAGCTTCCGTGGGGTGACGTTCGATCAGATGAAGGATTCGTATTACGAGCAGGTGGCGGCGTTGATCGAGGCGGGGGTTGACATTCTCCTGCCCGAGACGGCGATCGACACTTTGAATCTGAAGGCGTGTCTGTTTGCGATCAAGGAGTATTGCGATCAGCATCGGATTCATGTCCCCGTGATGACATCCGCGTCGTTCAACACGGCGGGAGTTACGTTTGTGTCGAGCCAGTCGGTCGAGGCGTTTTGGGTGGCGATCTCGCATTTCCCGATGTTGAGTGTCGGGATCAACTGCTCGCTCGGCCCGGAACTGATGCGCCCCTTTGTCGAGAACCTTTCCGAGATTGCTCCGGTGGCCATCAGTTGTCACCCGAACGCGGGCATGCCGGATGAGATGGGGCAATATCCGCTAAGTCCCAATCGGATGGCGTCGCTGTTGGCCGAGTTTGCCAGTGCGGGTTGGGTCAACATTCTGGGAGGTTGCTGTGGCACAACCCCGGCCCACATTGCCGCGATCTCTCGGGCGCTCGAAAAGATACCCCCGCGCCGGCCCGACGTGTCGCCCATGAACTACACGCGGCTCAGCGGCACCGAGGCGTTGACGTTACGTCCCGAGTCGAATTTTTTGATGATTGGCGAACGGACCAATGTGACTGGGTCGCGGGCGTTCGCTCGGCTGATCCGCTCCGATCAGTTCGAGGAGGCGGTCGAGGTGGCTCGGCAGCAGGTCCTGAACGGGGCCGCGGTGATCGACATCAACATGGACGACGACCTTCTGGATGGGGAGGCCGCGATGACTCGCTTTCTCAACCTCCTGGCGGGAGAGACGGAAGTCAGTCGAGTTCCGGTGATGATCGACAGTTCACGGTGGAGCGTCTTGGAAGCGGGTTTGAAGTGTCTCCAAGGGAAGGCGATTGTCAACTCGATCAGCCTGAAAGATGGCGAGGAGGAGTTCCTCCGTCGGGCTCGTTTGGTTCGGGCTTACGGCGCCGCCGTGGTGGTGATGGCCTTTGACGAGCAGGGGCAGGCGGTCGAGGCGGATCACAAGGTGTCGATTTGCCAGCGGACCTATCGGCTGTTGACCGAAGAGGTCGGTTTCGAGCCGGAAGACATCATTTTCGATCCCAACATTCTGACGGTCGCCACCGGAATGTCGGAGCACGATGATTACGCGATGCACTTCATCGAGGCGACTCGTCGCATCAAGCAAGTCTGCCCGGGAGCCAAGGTATCGGGAGGAGTCAGCAATATCTCCTTCTCGTTTCGGGGGAACGACGTGGTGCGCGAGGCGATGCACTCGGCTTTCCTCTACCATGCCATCCGAGCGGGACTGGACATGGGGATTGTCAACGCCGGGCAGTTGGCGGTCTACGAGGAAATTCCGGCTCCGCTGCTGGAGCGGGTCGAGGATGTGTTGTTCAACCGCCGATCGGACGCCACGGACCGGTTGATCGAGTATGCCGAGACGGTGAAGGACAAGACTCGCATCGCTTCGGGCGAGGACTTGAGTTGGCGGGATGCGCCGGTCGGCAAGCGGCTGAGCCACGCCCTGATCAAGGGAATCGACAAATTCGTGGTGGAAGATGTCGAGGAAGCTCGACAACTGTTCCCCAGGGCCCTGCAGGTCATCGAAGGCCCCTTGATGGACGGGATGTCGGTTGTGGGGGACCTGTTCGGAGCGGGGAAGATGTTTCTGCCGCAGGTTGTCAAGTCGGCTCGCGTGATGAAGAAGGCCGTGTCGTATCTGCTCCCTTACATGGAACAGGAGAAGATCGAGGCGGGCCTGCAGGACCAGGGGGCTCGGGGAAAAATCGTGCTGGCCACGGTCAAGGGAGACGTGCACGACATCGGCAAGAACATCGTGGGTGTCGTTCTGGGCTGCAACAATTACGAGGTGATCGATTTGGGGGTGATGGTCCCCTGTCAGAAGATTCTCGAGACGGCTCAGGAAGTCCAGGCGGACATGATCGGGCTTTCCGGCCTGATAACGCCCAGCCTGGATGAGATGGTCCATGTGGCGAAGGAGATGCAGCGGCTGGAGTTGAAGACGCCGCTGTTGATCGGGGGTGCCACGACCAGTGCCAAGCACACGGCAGTCCGGATTGCGCCGCAATATCACGCTCCGACGGTCCACGTGCTGGATGCCTCCCGCTGTGTCGGAGTGGTGGACCGCTTATTGAGCGACGAGCATCGGCAGAAGATGGTGGTCGACAACTTGGAACTTCAGAGGCAGCTTGTCGCCTCCTACGAGAAACGTCAATTCAAGCTGGCCCCGATCGAGGACGCTCGGCAGCGAAGGTTTGCCACGGATTGGGCCGATTGCGAGATTAATCGTCCCGATTTCCTCGGAAGCCGGCGTTTGGACGATGTTCCACTTCAGGAGCTGCGTCCGTTCATCGACTGGTCTCCGTTTTTCAATGCCTGGGAGTTGAAGGGGAAGTTCCCCAAAATCTTCGACGATCCGACGGTCGGCTCCGTCGCTCGCGAACTACACGAAAAGGCCGAAAAGATGCTCGACGATTTCGTGGCCGAGCAATCCTTGCACGCTCGAGCGGTGTATGGTTTCTGGCCCGCGAATTCGGAAGGGGACGACATCGTCCTGTACACGGATGAGGAGCGGCAGGGCGAAGTCGCTCGACTTTACACCCTCCGGCAGCAATGGGAGCGGAAGGGGCAGACCGAGTTTCGAGCCCTGGCCGATTATGTCGCGCCGCTCGAATCGGGGCGTTTGGACTACGTGGGAGCCTTCGTGGTCACCGCGGGCGTGGGGGCCGAGGAATTGGTCGCTCGGTTCGAGAAGGATTTCGACGACTACAGCGCGATTATGGTCAAGGCACTCGCGGACCGGTTGGCCGAGGCCTTCGCGGAGATGCTGCATCAGCGGGTCCGCCGCGAGTGGAAGTATGGAATTCAGGAATCGCTGACGAATGAAGAATTGATTGACGAGCAGTATCGGGGGATTCGTCCCGCGCCGGGTTATCCGGCCTGCCCGGATCATACGGAAAAGAGGACGCTGTTCCGGTTGTTGGACGCGGAGGCGGCCACGGGCGTTAGCTTGACGGAAAGTTTTGCCATGCGTCCGGCGGCCAGTGTCAGCGGCTTCTATTTTGCTCATCCCGCCGCTCGCTATTTTTCCGTCGACCGCATTGGGCGGGATCAGGTGGAAGACTATGCCCGCCGCAAGGGGATGTCCCTTCAGGAAATGGAACGTTGGCTATCTCCCGTGTTGGGTTACGATCCGTGAGTGGTCGCACATTGTGGAATTAAATCAACTTGCCTACCGAATCGTGCGGACGAAGCTGGTCGAGATCGACGAGCTACGGGGGATTGCACGGCTACGGCGTCCCGATTCGCCCGAGCAGTTGGCTGAGTTTCTGGTGCGATTGGGCAAGTTGACTCCGTTTCAGGCGGAGCGTCTGCTGACGTCTCAGTGGCGGAGCATCACACTGGGAAACATCGTGCTGCAGGAGAAGATCGGGGAAGGGGGGATGGGAGAGGTTTTTCGGGCCGAGCATCGACGGATGAAACGCCCGGTGGTGGTCAAGTTGCTGCCGAAGGCCGCCATGGAATCTCCCATCCTGGTGAAGCGGTTCCAACGCGAAGTCGAAGTCGCCGCTCGACTGGTCCATCCTCACATCGTGACGGCCTATGACGCGGGTGAAAAGCGGGGCGTTCATTTTCTGGTCATGGAATATGTCGACGGCCGCGACCTCGGCACGCTGGTCGATCGGTTCGGGCCCATGCCGCTGGAGACTGCCATCTCTTGCATTCTGCAGGCCGCCCAGGGGCTGCAGTTCGCTCATGGCTGCGGCGTCATTCACCGCGACGTGAAGCCGGGGAATCTGCTGCTGGATCGCTCGAGAACGGTCAAAATCCTCGACATGGGCCTGGCGTTGCTGCACGACTACCGTGCCACCAATCCGGCCGAGGAACTGACGGAAACGGACAAGATCATCGGCACGGTGGAGTACATGTCTCCCGAGCAGGCCGAGGATTCCTCGGCCGTTGATCACCGGACAGACATCTACAGCTTGGGTTGCACCTTCTATCGCTTGCTGACGGGAATTCCTCCTTTCCATCGTCCCACGGCAATGAACACGTTGATGGCCCATCGTTCGGCCCCGATTCCATCGCTTCGGGCCGCCTGCCCGGAAATTCCTCGCCCCGTCGATGAACTCTTCCAACGGATGGTTGCCAAACGCCCCAGTGACCGACCGCAGACGATGCAGGGACTGATCGACGAATTGGAGGAGTTTCTCGATCTGAACGATTTCGACGTTGGGGCCTGGAGCTGGCCTCCCCAGACCGAAGAACTGGCCGCGGGCAATGGCCGAATGGCGGGAGTCGATGAAGCGACTCGGTCCGATTCGGAACGGACCAAACTTGCCGACGTTCCGGCCCATCGACCGCGAGGGCGGCGAGCGAGGCAGCGGGCCGTGGGAATCGACCTGGGAACGACATTCTCCGCGATCGCATATCTGGACGAGCTTGGTCGTCCGCAAACCATCTCGAACCGTGAAGGGGAATCAATCACCCCCAGCATGCTGCTTTTTGACGGGGACGAAATCATTGTCGGCCGAGAGGCGATGAAGGCAATGTCGACCGACCTGAATTTGATCGCCGCCTGCCCCAAACGGGATATCGGGGCTCGGGCGTATCATCGCAAGATTCAAGAGCGCGAATATCCACCGGAGGTCCTGCAAGCCTGGGTGCTCCGCAAATTAGTCCAAGATGCTCGAGAACAGATCGGCCCATTTCGCCAGGTGGTGATTACCGTGCCGGCGTATTTCGACGAAGTACGTCGGAAGGCAACACAGGATGCTGGTGAAATCGCGGGGCTGGAAGTGATCGACATCATCAACGAGCCGACGGCGGCCGCGTTGGCGTTTGGGCATCAACAGGGATTGCTCGAAACGTCCGCCGGACCCGCTCGGCCACAAAACATCCTGATTTATGACCTGGGTGGTGGAACATTCGACGTCTCGATCCTCTCCCTCCGGGGACGCGAACTGCAGATGCTGGCGACCGACGGCGATATTCGACTCGGAGGCCTCGACTGGGACGAGCGATTGGTGAATCTGGTCGCGGACCAGTTTCTAGACGAACATGGGGAAGATCCCCGATTGGAGCCGGGATCACTCGGTAAGCTCTGGCGGGACTGCGAGGAGGCCAAGCGGACACTTTCGGCTCGGATGCAGACCAAGATCGTCTGTCACGGGGTCGGCAAGATGAGCAACGTCACGGTGACTCGGGAGGCCTTTGAAGAACGGACCAGGGATCTGCTCGAGCGAACGGCCTTTACCACTCGGCATACCCTGGAGGCCAGTGGCCTGCGATGGCGCGATATTCATCGCGTGCTACTGGTGGGGGGGGCAACACGGATGCCCCAGGTTCGCCAGATGCTCACGGAACTCTCCGGCAAGGAACCCGATTACTCCGTCTCGCCCGACGAAGCGGTGGCTCATGGAGCGGCCATTCATGCCCAACTACTGATGGACCAGCGGACCGGACAGGGGGTATCGTGGCGAGTGACAAACGTCAATTCTCACAGTCTAGGGGTCGTGGCCTCGGATCCGCTTCGCAAACGGTTGCAGACGGCGGTGCTGATTCCCCGCAACACGCCGCTGCCTGCGAAGGCTCGGCGAGTTTTCCTGACTCAGAAGTCCAATCAGCAGTCGATTCTGGTCCAGATCGTGGAAGGGGAGAGCACCGAACCGGATGAGTGTGCTCCGCTGGGAAAATGTGTCGTCCGGCCGTTGCCCGCCGGATTGCCCAAGCACACGCCCGTGGATGTCCGCTTCGCCTACCAAGAGAATGGCCGCTTGCAGGTCGAGGTCTCCCTCTCGGAGGGAAGTATCTCGGCTGCTCAGGAAATCACTCGGGAAAACAGCCTTTCCGCCCAGGAACTGAGCGCTTGGCGGGAAGTTGTCTGTCGTCCGGCGAGTAGCCTGAACTCCAACCAACAACGTCCCTCGGCGTAAGAAGCCACTCCCACCACTCCCGGACACTCCCCGACACTCCCGCCTCTCGCCCCGTCTCCCGCCTCTCGCCCCGTCTCTCGCCTCTCGCCCCGTCTCTCGCCTATCGTTTCTCGCCTCTCCTGAAAACTGAAAACTGGAAACTAAAAAAATCCCCTCCCGTTGCCTTTCCTCCCACTCGGCGGTTACCACGGGTGGCTTCCTTTTCGCGGTCTGCGGGGTCGAGGAGCCCTTTGGCGAGCGACGTCAGGTCGCGAGGGGAGGTTGAGGTGACTCCGGGGTCATCCGAGGTCAATTGACATCGGTGTGGGTCGCGATAGGATAGCGCAATACGTTCTAGCCTTCACGGCATGGGCTCATCCCAAGACTGCCGCGTGATCGGGCTGTGCTGGATCTGATGGACCCCGCTCGGTTTGCGGCAAGGAGATAATCGAATGACGCAGTTGGAAGAGGCACGGGCGGGAACGATCACCCCCGAAATGGAATTCGTGGCGAAACGGGAACATCTGGCTCCTGAGCTGATTCGAGACGAGGTTGCCGCGGGGCGATTGGTGATCCCCGCCAACAAGGTGCATCTCGCCGGTCGTCTCGAGCCCATGGGAATCGGCATCGCCACTTGCTGCAAGATCAACGCCAACATCGGCAACTCGGCCGTCACCGGCGACATCGAGGCGGAATTGGAGAAGTTGCACACGGCCGTGCATTACGGCGCCGACACGGTGATGGACCTTTCCACCGGCAAGGACATCGACCCCATTCGTCGGGCGATCATCGACGCTTCTCCCGTTCCCATCGGCACGGTCCCGATCTACCAGATGCTCGAGGAACTCGGGGGGAACATCGAGGATATGCGTCCCCAGCATTTTCTCGATCATGTCGAACATCAGGCGAAACAGGGGGTCGACTACATGACGATCCACTGCGGTGTCTTGCTCGAGCACCTGCATCTGACGACCGAGCGGGTGACAGGGATTGTGAGCCGCGGGGGATCGCTGATTGCCAAGTGGATGATGGCACACCGCAAACAGAATCCGCTCTACGAACACTTCGACGACCTCTGCGACATCATGCGGGAGTACGACGTGACCTGGAGCTTGGGTGATGGGCTCCGCCCTGGATCCCTGGCGGATGCGAGCGACAAGGCACAATTCGCCGAACTCGACGTGCTCGGCGAACTGGTCACCCGGGGTTGGGACAAGGGGACGCAGGTGATGGTCGAAGGACCGGGCCATGTTCCCATGGACCAGATCGACATGAACATCAAACGGCAGATCGACGTCTGCCACGGGGCTCCGTTCTACGTGCTGGGCCCCCTGGTCACCGATATCGCTCCGGGATACGACCATATCACCAGTGCCATTGGAGCCGCTCTGGCAGGGTGGAGCGGAGCCGCGATGCTCTGCTACGTCACTCCCAAGGAACATCTCGGGCTTCCGAATCGAGAAGACGTCAAGCAGGGGGTGATCGCCTACAAAATCGCGGCTCATTCGGCCGATGTCGCTCGACATCGACCTGGGGCGCGGGACCGCGATGACGCCCTGAGCCGGGCGAGATTCTCCTTCGACTGGAAGGAACAGTTCCGCCTATCGCTCGATCCCGAAACGGCTCAGGCCTTTCACGACGAAACTCTGCCGCAGGACACATTCAAGAGTGCCCACTTCTGCAGCATGTGTGGGCCGAAGTACTGCTCGATGCGGATCACCGAGGATATCCGGCAGATGGCGGCGGAGCAGGGGGGAGCGGAGATCGTTCCGCTACAGGCCTCGCTTGATTCGTAACCACTGTTGATTCGTGATGTTTCCATTCCCGCGAGTACCCGGCCTGAAGTATTCAGTCCGGGTGCTCTCACGGGTTGGACATCTCGAGTTATTCAGCGACCTCCGAAGCGGAAAAGTCCGCGAGGAGCCGCCTCTTGTCGCGCCCCGTTATTCGGTTGCCGAGCATTGGCATCGGGGGCACGGTTGATGCCGTTGATACCATTGGCCGGGGTCCGAACTTGGGCCGGCGGCTGAGTTCCGTTGGCTCGGGCGGCGGCTTGCTGGGCCCGTGCCTGAGAAGTTTGCTCGATTCGTTGGCTGAAGGTTTCGAACTGCTTCAGCTGTTGTTCGTAAGCCGCGATGGCTTGACGGTCCATCTGTTCAGCTCGCTGCAGAAGTTGCTGATCTTGCTTCTTCAGGCCCTGCTGCCGAACCTGGTCCGCTTGCGCCAGTCGCTGCTGCAGCAGCCGGTTGGCCTGCTCCAAGCCTTGTTCCATGGAGCGGATTTCCTGCACGATGCGATCCGATTGGGCCGGCGCGGAAGGGCCGGCTGGGGCGTTTTGCCCTTGGGCTGCCCGAGCCTGCTCGGGCCGCGTGGCGGCAGACTGGCTGGAGAGGACCGATCGAGCCGGCGTGCGGTTGGCCGCACCCTGAGCAGACGGTCCGGATGGACGGGGAGCGGTCTGGCCAACGAGAGGTTGGTGGACGACGGCAATCATGCCGACGGCTAGGGTCAGAGTGGCCAAGGAGTGGATTCGCATGGTTGAGTTCCTCCTTCTTCAAGAAAACTCGAAGACATTTCTCGATCGCATCATGACGCGATCTGCGGTAAATTAAACGCGGTACCGAAGCGGACACGGGACACGCCTGTCCGAGTGGCCGCGCGGCGCGGGGGACCGATGGGGCAATGGGGACGTCTTCAGCAATGGGCGGGGCTCAGCCAAGGGAGGAGGCCCGCCAGGCGCAAAGTGGTGCGGCGCGGGGGTGCTGTCCAGATGGCATCGGATCGAGCGGCCGGTCACCTTGAAGCGGAACGATCCGATTCCGGAACGACAGACCCAATGGAGGTCGGGCCGTGACGAACTCCAAGGCATCTAGCGGTCGCTCACTCTGCAACGTTTGTCTTGATTCCATCGAAATGCGAGAGAATCCGAGTTTCACATGCCAGGCCACCTCGACCCGCGTAACTCCTTCGTCCTTGAAAACCGGGCCGGCTAGCCGTACCATGACGCCCCATCGGGGAGGCTACCCACCGACTCATCCCCCCAGAGGAACGAGAGTCGGACTTGTTTCTCTTGAAGATCGCTGTCCTCCGAAGTTCACTGTCTCCCGAAGTTCACTGTCTCCCGAAGTTTGCTGTCTCCCGAAGTTTGCTGTCTCCGAAAGTTCGCTGTCTTCAAAAGTTTCCTGTCTTCTATAGAATCCTGTCGCCCTCTTTCCGTGGGGTCCGCGTGTCCGAGAATCTTGACCAGCCCGTCCCTGATCTCCCCGGTTCGTCCGACGAC
>JBJHCD010000125.1:0-9920 GCA_050485845.1 Pirellulaceae bacterium
GTCACAGTCAGTCCAATCCCTCGGGTGATTCTGCGAACAGATTTCCTTGAGAGTTTCGATTTCCCCCTACGAACGAGTGAGCCTGAAGGAACGGAAATGGCTCGGTGAAGCAACATCATGGACATGGACAGAAGTGTTGAGTGATACGGGACAGTCATGGGAAGGGAAGGCGAGGGCCGCACAATTGAGAGCGATGGCTGAGCAGCCACGGCTGTGAGGATGCAAACAGAAGCAAACACGGCAATCATTGCTGACAGAGACACCTGGAATTTCATCAGCGTGTACGTGGCTGTGATGAGCGAGACGAAAAAAATCAATAACAAAGAGTGAAGTGAATTCGGCCTTTCGCCGGCTTTCGGGATCACGAAGAAGTTACGGAAGAAGTTGAGCAAGGAAATTCGGACTGACTGGCAGGAGACTGGAATCGCTTAGAAGCGGCACAAACACTCCTGCTACGCCTCAACGCTACAAGAAGTTACGAACAAGAATCGATAGACGCATCGTGTGGAGTGGACCGATAACTGAGGTGCGATCGCGAGGTCTCTTACCGGCCACGGATAGCCCCCTCGGACACGGATGGCGACGCCAACTGAAAATCGTTTCACTCACTACCGTGTTCCTCAGTCATTTGAGAAAGTAAATCCGTTCCGGTCCGCGAATCGCCATTTGGACCTCAGAGTGGTTTCGGGAAATGTCATTTCCTGGGATCCAATGAGGTTTTGAAGCGAGCGTGGGCCCTAGGGGGAAGTCATCATGCAGATCTACGGACCGACTCACGCTCATGGCGCGCAATCCATCAACACTCCACAGCGGGCGCACTCCATGCAGTCCTCCGCTCAGCCCGACCAAGCACGAGGGATGGATCAATTGGACATTTCGCCTGAAGCGGACTTTTTGAGCCGCGTTCGCGACATTTCGGACATTCGCGTGGACCGAGTGACCGAACTTCGAGCCGCCATCGAATCGGGTACTTATGAGACGGCGGGAAAGCTGGACTTGGCCGTCGAGCGACTGCTGGACGAATTGGCTTAAGGTTCAGGCTTTCGACGCCCCCACGGGCCTCCGGCCGGAATGGCTCGATCGGTTTCCGATCCCTCGGGTCCCCTCCGGCTTGGCCCCATCCGTGCCGCAATTCAACCCGCTGATATCATTGACCGCCGGCGCCCAATGACAGGCGGCCGACCAATCGGACATAAATTCGCGACTATTCGCAGGGTAAGACGGGCTGCGAGTGCTGCATCGGGCACTCGGAGCCCGTTTTTTGTTTCGAGGCTTGTCTGACTTGGATGTCTGTCTTGGATGTCTTGGCTGCTGTCTCGGCCGCAAATGGGTGCTCGAGGGTCGCCATGGAGACCGAGCGGCGAGGGTCCCGTCGGCATCCCCGGAAGGCCGGCTTGTAATTCCGAACGAACGGCCTACAATCGTTATTGATACAAGTACTCCTCTAGTTTCCGCATTTTCGACCTTTTTTCAGCCTGGGCTGTCTCAACAAGCCCTACTGGTCGTCATCCAGGTCAGCCATGTCCAATCAGTCGTCTCTCGGCAAGGTCGAAGTTTCGTTAACTCCCGCGGAGCGGTTCGAGGAGTATTTGCAGAGCAAGGGGATGCGGAACACCGAGCAACGGCGGTTGCTGATCGATCATGTCTTCAGCCAACATGATCATTTCGACGCCGACATGCTGATCGAACGTCTCCCGACCAAGGGATCCGATGGGCACGTCAGCCGCCCCACGGTCTACCGGACGCTGAGCGAATTCGTCGATGCCGGTCTGCTGCGTAAGTTCGAACTGGATGGCCGGAGCGTGTATGAACACGACTACGGCTACCCGCAGCATGACCACCTCTACTGCAACAAGTGCCAGAAGCTGATCGAATTTCAGAGTGACGAGCTATTGAAACTTCGCGATGAAGTCGCCCAAAAACATAAGTTTCGCGTACTCAGCCATCGCTTTATCATCACGGGCGTCTGCGAAACCTGCCGATTTGAGCGGCGGCGAGTCAAGCGGCGAGTTGACCTCGTCTAATCTCGCCTAATCTCGGATTGGAACTGAACCCCTCACATCTACTACAACCTCCGCCGAGTAGCCGAATGGATGCCACCATGAGCGGAGAAGCAGTCCAACCCGGGGGCTCCCCTTCAAGCCGATGGACGAACCGCGCCCCTGTGCCCAACAACTTCAACCCAGTGACTAATGACTAATGACCAACGTCACCTTGCCCAAAAACTTCAGCGGATCCTAAACGCGAACATCCGATTCCAGATCGAACTTCGGCGTACCGGCCAACGCGCGAAGTGGCTCAATCACCTCGGCCAAGAATTCATCGACTTGCTCGGCGGCCCGACCCGTAAATGCTCGCGGATCCATCTCGGCCGCCACGTCGATCCCCTCGAACGCGTCGTCACTCTGTAGTCGTGCCAGCAAGTCATTGGGACGGCCATGCTGCTTCACCTCGTTGGCGGCAGCAACACTATGCTGTCGAATCCGCTCGTGAAGTTCCTGCCGATCTCCCCCTCGACGCACCGCCGCCATGAGGAGATTCTCGGTCGCCATGAAGGGAAGTTCCTCCTGGAGTCGCCGAGCGATGACGGCCGGGTAGACGACCAATCCCCGTGCCACGTTCTCGTACAGCAGCAAAATGGCATCCGCGGCAAGAAACGCTTGAGGCAAGACAATGCGGCGAATGGCGCTGTCGTCCAAGGTCCGCTCCATCCACTGCGTCGCCGTGGTCTGGGCCATCATCGGCGGCAAACCCATCAAATAGCGAGCCAACGAACAAATCCGCTCGCTTCGCATCGGATTCCGCTTGTAGGCCATGGCGGACGATCCAATCTGCTCCTTCTCGAATGGCTCCTCCAACTCCTTCAGACTGGCCAATAGCCGCAGATCGGAGGCCGCCTTATGGGCACTTTGACCAATCCCGGCGAGGGAGTCCAGCACCTGGGCGTCGACTTTGCGAGAGTAGGTCTGGCCACTGACGGCATAAACATCCTCGTAACCCATCTTCTCCGCGACCAGCCGTTCCAGTTGGCGGACTCGAGCATGATCGCCGTCGAACAGGCTGAGAAAGCTGGCCTGCGTGCCGGTGGTCCCCTTGGTGCTCCGAGCCTTCAGTTGGCCGATCCGGTAGTGGAGTTCGTGAAAATCGAGCACCAGATCGTAGATCCAGAGACAAGCGCGTTTCCCCACGGTGGTGGGCTGCGCCGGCTGAAAATGGGTGAAGCCCAAACAGGGAAGATCGCGATATTGGCGAGCGAACTCGGCCAAGGCCTCGATCACACGGTACAGACGGGCCAACACCAAATGAAGAGAATCCCGGATCAGCAGCAGGTCCGTGTTGTCCGTGACAAAGCAACTGGTGGCGCCGAGATGGATGATCGGCCGAGCGTCGGGGCAGGCATCCCCGTAGGCGTGAACATGAGCCATCACGTCATGTCGGAGCCGACGTTCATGTTCTCGAGCGGCCTCGAAGTCGATGGAATCGACATTCGCCCGCAATTGCTCGATTTGCTCCGAGCGAATCTCGAGCCCCAACTCCTGCTCGGCTTCGGCCAAGGCGACCCACAAACGTCGCCAGGTGCTGAACTTACGCTGCTCGCTCCACAACTCGGACATCGACCGGGAGGCGTAGCGGGAAATCAAGGGGTTGACGTACTGAGTATGTTGATCGTGTGTCATGGTTTCGTATTGTGCCGTTTTACGGGCGTTGAGAACAGGCGTCCCTTGCCATTAGGATAACGATTTCCCGAATTGAGAAGTCCGCGTTCCAAGCGAAAGGCCGGCGACCGACGATGATTGCGATTATCGATTACCAAATGGGGAACCTCCGCAGCGTCCAAAAGGGATTTGAACGAGTTGGATTCGAAGCCTGCGTCACCTCGGAGGCGCGGATCATCGAGCAAGCCGATCACGTGGTGTTGCCGGGCGTCGGAGCTTTTCGCGACGCGATCAGCGAACTGAAACGTCGAGACCTGGTGGGCCCCATTCGAGATGTCATAGCCGCCGATAAACCCTTTCTAGGGATCTGCCTCGGGCTGCAGTTGCTGTTCGACGTGAGTTACGAGGATGGTCAATACGAAGGACTCGGGATCCTACCGGGAGACGTTGTCCGCTTTGAACCACCCCCTGGGTTCAAGGTACCTCACATGGGCTGGAACCGGGCGGAAATTCAGCAGCCCATCCCATTGCTGGAGGGAATCCCGGACGGAGCCTACTTCTATTTTGTTCACTCGTATTATGTCCGACCGGCGGACCCCGAGTGCATTGCGATTCTGACGACCTATGACCGTCCCTTCTGCGCGATGATCGCTCGGAAGAACCTCCATGCCACTCAGTTTCATCCGGAAAAGAGTCAAGCCGACGGCTTGCGGCTCCTGCGAAATTTCGCTCAATACTCGCCCCGTCATGCCGATATTCATGAGACAGCCTGACTCGATCGGAAAGCGTGAGGCGACACCCATTCCCAGCCGTTGATCTTCGGTTTTGGCAATCGGCTGGTCGTCCGGTCGATGATGACGGGGAGGCTTTCCCGATTCCCCTTGGCTCTTGTCACCGCATTTTCTCTGTGTCATATTCGCGGTTTCGACTCGACCCCGCAGATTGAGAACTCGCGCCCCGAAGGGTGGCCCGAACCAGTCCGCTCGACCCTGGAACCTGTCCAACGTGATGCATATCTGGCCTGCTATTGACCTGCGTGGTGGCAAGTGCGTTCGCTTGCAGCAGGGGGATTACGATCGCGAAACCATCTTCGGCGATGATCCGGTCCAGATGGCCCTCCGGTGGCGCGATGCCGGCGCGGACCGACTTCATCTGGTGGATCTCGATGGGGCACGAGACGGCCAGGGACTCAATCAAGACGCCGTGGCGGCCATCGTCCAGGCAAGTGGGATTCCCTGCCAGTTGGGAGGTGGAATTCGCGAAGAGTCCACCATCAACCAATGGCTCGAGCGAGGCATCCAGTGGCTGGTTGTCGGCACGCGAGCGTTGAAGGACCCCGATTGGTTTCGGGACATGGCGAACAAGTTCCCTGGCCGACTTGTCCTCGGACTGGACGCCAAGGATGGTCGAGTCGCCACGGATGGTTGGCATGAGGTGAGCAATCGGACCGCGATGGAAGTAGCCGACGCGTTCTCCGACCTGCCGATCGCCGCCATTGTTTACACCGATATTGCTCGAGACGGCATGCTGCAAGGCCCCAATCTCGGCGCGGTCCAGCAAATGCGGCAGCATGTGAACCTTCCCCTGATTGCCTCGGGAGGCGTGGCCGGCGTCGAGGATATCCGACAGCTCACCAAGCTTCAGGTGGCAGGCTGCATTGTGGGACGAGCCCTCTACGAACAGACATTGACCCTGGAAGAAGCATTGCAAGCCGCTTCGGCGGCCGATTCCGCCGCGGGCAACGCCGGAGGTATTCGACAACCATCGAGCTGAGTTCGCAACATCCGATGATCGTACCAACTTGAGACACCGTCGTTCACGAATAGCGAAGGGGACGTGGTATGGCGAAAGTAAAGGTCGAAGATATCAGGAATGTCGCCCTGTGCGGCCATGGCTCGTCAGGCAAAACGACCTTGGCCGACACGATCCTGGTGACGACAGGGACCGTGAAATCCCATCCCAACGTGGACGAAGGGAGCAGCATCTGCGACTTCGACCCGGAAGAAAAGCATCACAAGCATTCCATTGAAGCGAGCTTGGTGCACTTCGACCATGGTGGAAAACGTTTTCATCTGCTGGACACCCCCGGCTATCCCGAGTTCATCGGGCAGACGATCGGCGCGCTGCATGGGGTCGACCTGGCACTGATCGCCGTCAACGCGCACGCCGGCATTGAAGTCAACACCCGCCGCGCGTTTGACGAAGCGGAAAAGGCGGGCTTGGGACGGATGATCGTCATTACCAAGCTGGATGATGAAAACGTCGACTTCCCCGCCCTTGTCGATTCGATTCAGGAAATGTGGGGATCGCGATGCGTTCTCTGGAATGTTCCCCTCGGCCAAGGACAAGACCTGCGAGGGGTCGCCAGCACGCTGCATCCCCCCGACGACCTCTCCGGCGCCGTGGTCGATCCGAATGAGATTCGCGAGCCGCTCATCGAGTCGATTATCGAGGTCGACGAAGCGGTGATGGAGAAGTACTTTGAGGGGCACATCCCCACGGACGACGAGCTGGCCGGTTTGGCCGTCAAGGCGATCGTCCAGGGGACGCTCATTCCCATCGTCTGCTGTTCGGCCAAAGCGGGTGTCGGAGTCACGGAATTGCTGGAGACCGTCGCTCAATTCGGCCCGCAACCGGGGGTGGTCCCCCGCCGAGTCACCAAGGACGGGGAAGAGATTTCGGTCAGTCACGACCCGGCTGGTCCCCTTGTGGCGCGAGTTTTCAAGACGCGCATCGATCCCTTCGTCCAGAAACTCAGTTTCATCCGCATCTACTCCGGCACGCTGAAGCGCGACCAGGCTCTCTCCGCCTCCTCCTCCCGCCGCGGGATCAAGATGGGACCGATTCTGGAGGTCCAGGGTTCTGAAACTCACCCGGTGGAGGAAGCGGGCCCGGGAGAGATAGTCGCCGTGGCCAAAATGGAAGAGCTGCACACGGGTACTTCGTTGGGTGATTACGAATTTCCCCCGATCAAATTCCCCACGCCGATGGTGGGACTGGCCGTCATGCCCAAGACACGGGGGGATGAGACGAAATTGTCCGGCGCGCTGGCCAAGATCGTGGAAGAAGATCCCACCATTCGACTCGATCGCGACCCGCAGACCAAAGAACTGGTCATGACCGGCATGAGCGAACTGCACCTGACCCTGCTGCAGGAACGACTCGCTCGACGCGACAAGCTGGAGGTCGAAACGAAGGAACCGAAGATCCCCTTCCGGGAGACGATTCAGGCCAATGCCGACGGCATGTATCGCCACAAGAAACAGTCGGGAGGCCGCGGCCAATTCGGCGAAGTCCACATCCGGATGTACCCGCTCCCTCATGGTTCGAATATCGAGGAGTTCCTCAGCAAGTCCCGCTTCCCCTCGATGAAATCCCATCACTACGACTCGGAACATAACTTCCTCTGGGTCGATTCGGTGGTCGGAGGAACCATCCCGGGCAACTTCATGCCCGCCGTGGAAAAGGGGTTCAAGGAGCGCTTATCTCGCGGAGTCATCGCCGGGTACCAGGTCCAGGACCTGTGTGTCGAAGTCCATTTTGGAAAACATCACCCCGTCGATAGCTCGGAACAGGCATTCAAGACCGCGGCCTCGATGGCGTTTCGAGATGTCTTTCAGCAGGCCAAACCCTGTCTGCTCGAACCAATGGTCGTCTTGAGCGTCACGGTTCCCGAGCCGAATGTCGGAGATGTCTATAGCGACATGTCCGCTCGGGGTGGCCGAGTGCTCGGCAGCGATGCAGCTGGAGGAAACCTGCAAACCGTGCGCGCGGTGGCGCCGCTGCGGGAAGTCACGACCTACGCGCGGACGCTCTCCAGCATGACCGGGGGCCAGGGGAGCTTCAGCATGGAGTTCAGCCATTACGACGTCATGCCTCCCAACGTCCAGCAGGAGGTCATGGCCAAGGCTCAACTCGCGGAAGAGGAAGAAGACTAATTCAGTCTCACAACAAGGAGTTCGCTTACATGGCATCCGATTTTGGGCTTGAGGAAAAGCTACCGCCACTGACGAATCGGATCGTCGATACTTACCGGCACGCTTCCACCATCAATCACTTGGGACACTGCCCGCTGCCTCGGTATGAGGAAATTGTGGCAGCCTTGAATGACCTGAAGGAGATCCTGTACCCGGGGTATCGGCGTCGCGAGGGACTCCATTTCGGCAATATCACCTACTATGTGGGTGAATTGGTCAACAGCCTCCACCATCGCTTGACCATTCAAATTGCCCGAGCCCTTCGTCACGAAAGCATGGTGACCGAGGACAATTGCGAGGCCGAGGAAGACTTTGAAATCCAGGGAGGCAAGCTGGCCCTGGAGTTTCTCGAACGGATACCGGCCATTCGTGAAATCCTGGCCACCGACGTTATCGCCGCGCACGCGGGGGATCCTGCCTGCCGAAACTTGGACGAGGTCATCTTCTGCTATCCGGGACTCGATGCGGTAACGGTTTATCGGTTGGCCCACGAACTGTACAGGATCGGGGTTCCGTTCATTCCTCGGATGATGACCGAATGGGCTCACAAGGAGACGGGAATCGATATCCATCCCGGGGCCACGATCGGCGATCATTTCTTCATCGATCATGGAACGGGAGTCGTGATCGGCGAAACGTGCATCATCGGCAATCACGTCAAGCTGTATCAAGGAGTCACCCTGGGGGCGCTCAGCTTTCCCACGGACTCCGATGGACGACTGATCCGCAATATGAAGCGGCATCCCACCATCGAGGATCGCGTCGTCATCTACGCCAGCGCCACGGTGCTGGGAGGTGACACGACCATCGGTCACGATACCGTCATCGGCTCCAACGTCTGGCTCACCCGCAGCGTCGGACCTCGAACCACCGTCGTTCTGGAAAAACCCAAACTTCGCATCCGAGCAGAAGCGGGAACGGCGGGAGATGGCGAGGATTTCAATCCCCAATATCAGATTTAGGCGTTTCGCGCCGGGAACGTGCCTCGCCGAGAGACGGCGAGGATTTTCTCAAGCGGCCTCGGAAACCGTAGTACCCCAGCGCGACGATCATTCCGAACCACGTGCAGGCGCTCAGCAACAGGCAGCCATGGAGCAGCCAGGGGCGATAGCGAAAATGAACTCGCACCCACCCCGGTTGCTCCAAGAGCACCCCGCGCATCATCCCGTTGGCTCGGAGCACCTCCGCCGAGCTACTTCGTCCCTGCTGGTCGACCAGTTCACACTCCCAACCGGGATAACCAAAGTCGCTGATGACCAGCAGACCGGGACGTGATATGTGCACTTCCAGTTCGAGTCTCTCTGGTTGATCCAGAACCACCCGAATTTGGTCTTCCTCGTTCGGAACCTCAATCGATCGAAGTATTCGCTCGAGCCGCGACCGCATCGGAGCATCGGAATCCAGTTCCAACACGGCTTGGGAGCGAAGATCTCGCAGGTTCCCCTCGGGAAAGAAATGCCGTCGCGTCCACTCGTCCTGCTTTCCCAAGGATGTTCGGTCCCGAGGTGGCACGATCTCCCATCGGCGCACCAACCAAAATCGAGGCTGGACTTCTTCATTTTTCCACAGTGACACATTCTCGACAGGATCGACCACCGACACCTGCCTGAACCCCATCTGCCGCCAATACGAATCCAGTCCGGCGTCGCGAGGCAGCAGCAACCACTCCGTCCCCAGGACCCTCAGCACGTCAGCCGGCAATTCCCGCACGCCATCGTCGCGGCGTGGCCCCGTTTCTCGAGCGACTCTCCGGAAACTTTCCACATCAGCGGCCTGCATGGAACCCAACGATTCGATCAAACTCAGTTCCGGTGCTCTCTCCCGCCAAGCGAACTTTGAGTTCAGCGTATCGTGGTTCCAGGCATGGACTTCTTCCAGTCTCTGAGTGCTGGAAGTGACGGTCCAACTACGAGGGCGCCAGCGGCGAGCACTCCCGCGATAGATCCGAACGCGGTCCTCGGGAGAATGGTCATTCCGACCGTGCGCGACCAGTTCTTGAGAGGCGCGACTTGCTCTCCACTGCGAGGCTGGAATCGTCACGATCTGCCAATGATGCGCCACGGTCAACTCCAGGCCGGTGACCAGCAATAGCCCGGTCGGCAGCAACCAAGAGATTTTTCGAAAGGTCACCAGGGCCAGTGTTCCCAGAACCAACAAGGACGTCACCATCTGGTGCAATAGCGATCGGCCGATGTCTCGAAAAACTCCGTTGGGCTGCATGGGACCGAAAACGGGGTCCGAGTCGGGAAGGAAGGGTTGCAACCACTGGGTCCGGACTGCCAGCAAG
>JBJHCD010000126.1:0-9914 GCA_050485845.1 Pirellulaceae bacterium
TCTCCCGCCTCGACGGGTGTCAGGTTTTCCAGCAGATTGGCCGCGTTCTCCAGCCACGGTTCGAACTCGCCTGAAGGATGGACGACGACCTTCGCCAGCATGGTCGAGTGCTGCGTGCCGCAGTACTCGGCACAGTAGAGCGTGTACTCACCTGCCCGAGTCGCCTCGAACCAGGTCTCGGTGTATCGTCCCGGAACCAGATCCATTTTGATGCGAAACGCGGGGACATAGAGGCTGTGGATGACATCATCCGAGGACATGACGAGGCGGATCGGTTGATCGATGGGGACATGCAGATCGTTGTCCACATGTCCGTTGGGATAAACGAACGCCCAACTCCATTTCCTCGCGATGACCTGAATCTCGTAGGAATTGTCGGGAGGAGTTCGCATGTTGAGATAGGCGACAAATCCCCAGATGAAGATGACGGCCACGATGATTCCGGGAAGGACCGACCAGGTTACTTCCAGCAGCGTGTTGTGGTGTGCGCCTTCGGGAGTGTCGGCGGGATCCTGGCGCCGATAGCGGATCGTGAAGACGGTCATCGCCGAAACGATGATGAAAAAGAAGAAGACGGAAATCGCGAGGATGAAATAGAACAGCCGATCCACATCCCCCGCGTTTCGCGAAGCCCCTTCCGGAAACCAAAGTGACGCGGACAGGGCGGCGTCCCCCAAGTTCGACAGAAGTAAATTCGAGTAACAGGTTCGCATCGATCGGTTATCCTTGCGAAAGCGAGCTATGAAATGGAGCGGGGGCCGAGGCAAGCGTCGTGTCGCGATGGGTGGCATGCGGCCCGCGATCTCGACGGAAGAACCAGTAGGGAAGAAGCGTGGCCAACAGGACCAGAATCGTGACGAATCCTCCCAGTTGCATCATCCGCCGTGCCGAGGGGCCATACCGTCCCGCCTCGGCGTCGTAGTGAAAACAGAACAGCAGAACCTGGTCGAGTGTCGAGCCGATCTTGCCTTCGGCCGCTTCCACCAGCGACAATCGCACCGTCTGCGGCGGATACTCGACACCATATAAATATCGCGAGACGCGCCCCTCCGGCGTGCAGATCATCAAGGCCGCCGTATGGGCGTATTCCCCTTGCTCCTCCACGAATCGGTACCGGAATCCCACCGCATCGGCTAACTGCCGGATGTTCGAGTCGGAACCGGTGAGGAAATGCCAGCCCGCCGCCGTTCCTGCCCGACCATAGCTCTGCACATGACGCTTCTTGGCCAGGGCCGCTTGCTGCCAGGTTTCACTCGGGTCGATACTAACGGTCAAGACATCGAACTCCTCTCCGACATTCCACTGCAGATCGCGGAGCGACCGGATGAGTCCTTCCAGTTGCAACTGGCACAGCAAGGGGCAAGTTGCATAGTTCAGCGTGAGAATCACCGGGCGGCCCCTCTCGAAGTACCGGGCCAGTGCCACCTCCCGGCCTCGGTCATCTCGAAAATCGAGCGTCCCTGGAATCAGCTCGTTCAGTCGTTCGTCGATGCCGACTTGATCGAGTCCCGCCGGTTTCTTTGTCACCAACTGACCCCAAGCGGAAACACTTGGCAAAACCATGTTCGCGAGCAGCAGCATGCAGCCCAGTCGCATCCAGATGGGGGTGCTCACAAACAGCGAACACAAGCGAGTGTGCGATCGAGTGTGGGAGCGATTCAGACGGTTCACGGCGCGGCTTCCTGACTTGCTGGAGGACCAGCGGATTCAACGGCCACGCCTTCCTGAACCACCAGGTCCATGGCACGTTCGATCGGAATGGCGACTCGTCCCTCCTCGCGACTCAGCCAACCGTAACGGACCAGCTTTGCGTCCTGTGCCGCGAGGATGCTTTCGCTATCCGTGTAGACGGCCGACACAACCTTTCGCTCATTCTCGGCATTGGCGACTCGATAGTAAGCCACTTGAATCGCCAGAATGAGGGCGAAAGTCACAATGCAGGAGAAAACTCCCCAGTAAGCCATCATGGGGACGTTGAGGTCATCGTGTCGTTGCATGGTTTGCACTTACTTGTACATCAGGTATTCGTACATCAGGTCTCTTCCCGGTCCGCCAAACCGCTTCCTTCGACGGAACTCGGGAAAATTTCAAAACGGCGCTGAATGGACCAAGAGTTAGGCGTTCTTGAAGGACAGGGATTCCGACAAACGAGGGTCGCCCACGGGAACCAAAGGACTGCGAGTCGCGAGGCGTAGGGTCAAACCCGCAAACACGGCGGCGAAACCAACCAGGCAGAGGAGATCCCAAATACCGAAAATCGGCTGGGTCGGTGACAGTTGCGGCATGATCAGCCAGTAAAGATCCAGCCAGTGCATCAGCAGGATGAACGAAGCCCAGGCGACAAGAGCAACTCGACTACGGCGAACGTGCCGCGAGAGCATGCCGAAGAATGGAATCAGAAAGTGCCCCAGTAGCAGAGCCAACGAGACCCATTGCCAGCCGTCCGATTGCCGAACCAGGTACCAGGCAGTCTCCTCGGGAATGTTGGCATACCAGATCAGAAGATACTGGGAAAATGCGATGTAGGCCCAGAAAAACACGAAACCAAAAAGCAGTTTCCCCAAGTCATGGTAGTGTTCGATCGTAATGGCCTCGTTCAACATCCCCTGTCGGCGAAGGGCGATGGCCCACAGAATCAAAACTGCCAGAAAGCCGACAACGCATCCCGAGAAATAGTAGATTCCGAAAACGGCGCTGAACCAATGCGGGTCGAGCGACATGATCCAGTCGAAGGCAGCGAAGGTGACTGTCAGAGCGAACAGGATCATGGCCGGACCGCTCCACTTCTGCAGTCGAAGTGTCGCTTCCGGATCGCGATTGCTGTCTTGGCCCAGGGACAGCCTGCGGAAATAGTAGGCCATCCCGCTCCAGGTGAGCAGATAGAAGGCGGCTCGAATCGTAAAGAACTCGGCGTTCAGATAGGGCGTCTTCCCCTGCAGGATGGAGTCGCCGCTGACCTTAACGGGATCATTCCAGGTGAAGAGAGTTGTCCCGCCGCTGAGCAGCAGTACGGCGATGGGCAGAAACAACAGGCCCAGAACGGGAATCGTGGCCGCCAGGTTTTCCGCCAATCGTCGCACAACGACGCTCCAACCGGCACGCGTCAAGTGTTGAAGCAGAACGAAAAACAGGGCCCCCAACGCGAGACTTAAAAAGAAGCAGAACTGCAGCAGATACGAATGCCAGAAGTGGCTCGCCCCGCTTGGCACGAGCCAAGTCGCGATGCCGGCAAGTGCCAAGAGAGTCGCGCCGAAGGCAACCAGCGGCGTGGGGAGCCGCGATGGCTGCTCGTACTGCCATTTTCCCGTCAGTCGGGCACGATGTTTTGCGGTCATGGAGATTAACGTGTCTTGATTCGATTGGGTTAGTTGATCTCGCGGAGCGTATCGCGAAACTCGGCGGGGACGTCCTGGAGTGTTGCGTTCTGGCTTCGCTGCAGGGCACGAAGGTACATGACGATGGCCCAGCGATCCTCGACGGTGATCTGGGATCCGTAGGCCGGCATCTTACGAACTCCATGCGTGATGGAATGGAACAATTGGCCGACCGGTTGTTCGCGGAGGTAGTCCATGTGCAAGGAGGTGGCGGGGACCCATGTCCCCTGTTCCAGTTGAAGGGCTCGCAACGAGACCAAACCATCCCCTTCTCCGGTTCGGCCATGGCAAGTGGCACAGTAGATGTTGTATCGCTCACGTCCGCGAGCCATTCGTTCGGAGGTCACCTCCAGGGGAATCGTCGTGGTCCAATTCACCGCGGCCAGTGCCTCGGCGTCTCCCTCCGGATCAGGATCGACCGGACTATCCGGCTCGATGCCCCGGTACAGGCGGTCGTCGTCGAAGAGTTCACCCCGAGCCACGGTGCCGGGGACGGGGGGCCGCATGGCTCGACGATCCGCGAACAGCGGGCTTTTCGTCTGGGTCTTGAACTTCGGCTGGGAATCCATGTCCTTGAACAGGTGCAGTCGCGGCAGTTCGGACCGAGTCTCTCGAGCTTTCGCGATCAGCAGTGGTGGGATGAAAGCGAGGGCCACTAGCAGTCCCGTCGCATAGTAGAGGGCTCGAGGAACCCCGGCGGGAGACTCCTCGGGTTTCTCGAGCGTTTCGACCGAGATTGCCCCGGCATCGTACAGTAACTGCCGAACCGACTCGACCTCGAACCGGGGATCCGCGGCCTCGACAGCCAGCAGGAAGTGATGCGACGTGGCACGACGAAAACGCCGGCGGCTTTGTAACGGCTGATGCCAGCGGGGAAGTCGATTCAGGGCCAGCATCCCGAAGAAGGCGGCGAAGGCGCTCAGCAGGATCACGACCTCGAAGGCCACCGGGATGTTGGCCGGAAGACTGAAGAGAGGCTTGCCACTAATCAGGAAGGGATAGTCGACCGCGTTGGTCCACCACTGTCCCACCATGGCCAGGACTCCTCCCGCCACTCCGGCGCCGAGGACCAGCCAAGGAAGTCGCGTGGGGGGAATCCGCAAGACCTCCTGAATTCCATGGACCGGAAAGGGAGTGTAGGCCTCCATCTTTTGGAAGCCGGCGTCGCGCAAGTCCTTGGCCGCATCCAGAAGATGGTCGGGACTCCGGAAATCGGCCAGCAGGCCTTCCAATTCGGGTGACTGATTTGTGACAGATGAATCTGCCATGTCCGTAAACTTTCTCTTAACCTACAAGGGGACGAAACGGTTTCCGCGGTCATGTCCAGTCAGGCGTATCCGGCCCGGCGTGTCACGGCCATCGGATACGCCAAGTGACCGGCTCGCATCAGGCGGGGGCACCCAGCACCGGGGAACGTTTCGGTGATGGATGGGAACTCGGTTCCTCCGGCGATGGGGGATGAGGCATCACGCCCTTGACTTCCGCCATCGCCACCATGGGGAGGTAGCGGCAGAAGAGGAGGAAGAGAGTGAAGAACATGCCGAAACTTCCCACAAAGGTGAGGATGTCGATCATGGTCGGAGCGTAATGGCCCCAGCTTGACGGGAGAAAGTCGCGGCTGAGCGACGTGACGATGATCACAAACCGCTCAAACCACATCCCGACATTCACCAGGATGCAGATCCCGACCATCATCCAGGGAGACGTGCGGGCTCGCTTGAACCAGAACAACTGCGGCACCAGCAAGTTGCAACTGACCATGATCCAGTACGCCCAAGCATAAGGACCGAGGGCCCGGTTCAGGAACACAAACTGTTCAAAAGGATTTCCGCTGTACCAAGCAATAAAGAATTCGATCGCGTAGGCGAAACCGACCATCGTCCCGGTGGCCAGGATGATTTTGTTCATGTTCTCCAAGTGATGCATGGTCACGAGATCCTTCAGGCCGAAGTAGGCTCGAGCCGGAACCATGAGGGTGACCACCATGGCGAAGCCGCTGAAAATCGCTCCCGCGACGAAGTACGGGGGAAAGATCGTCGTATGCCAACCGGGAATCTGGGAGACCGCGAAGTCAAAGCTGACGACCGTATGCACGCTCAGCACCAGCGGCGTGGCCAATGCGGCAAGCAGCATGTAGGCGTTTTCATAACAGATCCATTGGCGGGCCGAACCGGTCCATCCGAGCGAGGCGATGCCGTACGCGATTTGCCGGACGCGGGACGTCGCCCGATCTCGCAGGGTCGCCAGGTCGGGGATCATTCCCATGTACCAGAACAGGAAGGAAACGGTGGCGTAAGTCGAGACGGCAAAGACGTCCCACAGCAGCGGACTGCGGAAGTTCGGCCACATCGATAGATGACTGCTAGGGATCGGAGCCAACCAGTACACGAACCAGACTCGACCAATATGAATCGCCGGAAAGATGCCGGCACAGGCGACCGCAAAGATCGTCATCGCCTCGGCAAATCGATTGATACTGGTCCGCCAATGCTGGCGGAACAAAAACAAAATGGCCGAGATCAGTGTTCCCGCATGCCCGATCCCGACCCAGAAAACGAAGTTCACAATGTCCCACGCCCAGAAGACCGGGGCGTTGTTCCCCCAGACTCCCACGCCGTGATAGATCAGGTGAGCGATCATGGCGAACATCATCAGCGTCAGGGAAGACGAGATGGCGAACGCGATATACCAGGCTCGAGGAGGACGAGGTTGTTCGACAATCGAACAGACGGTGTCAGTCACCGACTTGTAGTCGTGGTTGCCCGTAACGAGTGGCGGACGCTGAAGAAGGTCCTCAACCGCCGTGGACTGCTGCAGTGCCGCTGGTTCAATGGTCGTGCTCATGGTCCCCCCGGGCATGATCGGCTCAGTGAGCCGAGGAAGGCTCGATGTCAGTAAGTTCAGGATGTGGGTTGCGAATTCGAGCGAGATACTTGGTTCGTGGCTTGACATTCAATTCCGCGAGCATCGCGTATGCTCGGGGGTCCGCGTGGGCCTTGGCCACGCGACTTTCGGCGTCATTCAGGTCGCCGAATTCGATCGCCTGAGTCGGGCAAGCCTGCTGGCAGGCCGTCACGATCTCACCATCTTCCAGTCCGCGACGTTCGTTCTTGGCCGAAATCTTTCCAAGTTGAATTCGTTGCACGCAGTAGGTGCACTTCTCCATCACGCCTCGGGTGCGGACGGTGACTTCGGGATTGATCACCAGTTGAGTCAATTGACGGTTGGCATCCGTCAAATCCTGGCTGTTCTCGAAGTAGTTGAAGCGACGTACCTTGTAGGGACAGTTGTTCGCACAGTACCGGGTGCCGATGCAGCGGTTGTAAACCATGTCATTCAGCCCCTCGTCGCTGTGCACGGTGGCCGCGACCGGACAGACCTGTTCACAAGGGGCGTTCTCGCACTGCTGGCAGGCGACGGGCTGAGTGACCGTTTGCGGTTCGTCGATATCCCCATGAAAGTAACGATCCACGCGAATCCAATGCATTTCGCGGCCTCGAAGCACCTGCTCCTTCCCCACGACCGGGACATTGTTCTCGGCCTGACAAGCCACCATGCAGGCGTTGCACCCGATGCACTTGTTCAAGTCAATCGACATCCCCCAGGCTCGCCCCTCATAAGACGGTTCTTCCCAGAGAGAGACCAACGGCGGGTGATGCTGTCCTGGTGGATGGGAAGCGAAATCGGGTTGCTCCAGGTATTGGGCAAGCGGCCCTTCGCGAACCAATTCCCCCACGCGATGCCCGATCTCCTTCAGTCCCAGAGTGTCGATCGCATGATGATTCTGAGTCGTGGCCAGTGGATAGATCTTTCCTGTCGGTTCGATTTCCACTCCGACGCGGAACTCTCGTCCTTCGGAAGTTCGCAAACGATTGACATCCACGCCGACCGGTTGGATTCCCTCGGTCTCGAGTCCCCCGACATGACCAGCGGCGGTCCGGCCGTAGCCGAGCGACAGGCCGATGGAACGTCGTGCCTGACCAGGGAGGACATAGACGGGGAGTTCAATCGTCTGCCCGGAGATGGTCAGTCGAACCAGTTCTCCCTGCTTGGCCCCCACCTCCTTGGCACTCTCCGGGTGCATTACCGCCGCGTTGTCCCAAGTCAGTTTGCTGAGAAACGTAGGGGTCTCCTGCAGCCAGCCATTGTTGGCGAACCGTCCGTCATGGACCGTTTCGCCCGGCGTGAACACCACCTCCCAGCCTGCGGCTTTCCGCTGAGTTCCTCCCTCGGAATCTGCCTGCGGGGAACGACGCAGACCTCGGCTGGCGAGGAACTCATCCGCTTGCTCACTGGTTTGCAAGTTGTCGCGAATCTCTTCCGAACTGACCGGTGTCCGCTGGGGATCGGGCAGGAAACCGTCATGCAGCAGTTTCCGCCACTCGCGGTCTCCGAGGCGTGTTAATTCTCCCCCGACAGCCTCGAGTCGCTGATTGAGGGCCGAGCGGACGAAGTCAGCGGCGGATTCCGATCGCTCGCCGGCCAGCCGAGTCAAGAGCTGGATCGGAGACCAGCCTTGGAACAGCGGTTCCAACATCGGTTGCGAGATGCTCACCCTTCCCTCGTATGACACGGTGTCGCCCCAGCTCTCGAGCGAGTGGGCGGCGGGAAGGTGCCAAGTGCAGAGCCGTGAAGTTTCGTCCTCGTATAATCCCAAACGAACTGTCGTGGGAACCTTCTTCAGCAGTTCGGCGAACTCCAGATCGGCGGGGGCGGTGTAAGCCGGGTTTCCGCCAACCAGTAGCAGGGTTTGAACCTCTCCGGATCGAATCTGGTCAGCCAATTCGTTCAGTGTTCCCGGCGACGACTGAGACGCGTCCGGCGTGATTTCCGAATCGGAATCGGTAAAAATCTCGTCCGAGGTGAACTCGATTGTTTCTCCGATATTCCCCAAAAGAGCGTTGAGCCGATGGACTTGGGCATGGACATGTGGAGGCTGACGAGTTCCTGCCACAATGATCCCTGCTCCCCGATTGGAAAGCAGGTCACTCGCCAAGACGCGAATCCGCTTCTCGTCTCGTTCGGCCGAAGACAATGTGCTTGGAGCCGCGGAGGGAGTAGCATGGCCGTCATCAGCACCGGTGGCGGAGTCTTCCCCAACCAAGTCTTCCTCAAGGAGAGCGGTGGGGTCCTGGTCAAGCCCTCGATGAAGTTCCTGCTCGAGTCGTTCCAAGAAGTGACTGATTTGATGAGAGGGGATCGGCCAGCGATGGTCCGCCGCTCCACCCGTCAGGGAGTACTGACTCTCCACCGCGTACAGGCGACTCATCGATCCAGCGTCCGGGTTCCGACCCTGCACGAAATCTCGAGCGTGTCGCAGCGCGGCGGGATGATCGTGCAAAAAGTCTGATTCCAAGGCGAGTATCACCCGAGCCTTGTCGAAGCGAAGGTGCGCGCGATGGCGACTTCCCAAAGCTGCTTTGGTCCCGAGCTGAACGTTGTCGTCGCTGACGGAAGCGTACTGATAAACTCGCGACTCGGGATAGTTCGCCTGGAACCGCCGCAGGGCGTGAGCGACGGAGATGGAGGATGTTGGTTCCAGCAGTATGGCCAGACCTTTTCCCTGAGCTTGCCGGAGGGGGGAGAAGTGGGAATCGGCAAAGGTCTCGAAGTCACTCCAGGACCGCGAGAACGTATCTCGGCCGATTCTTTGGCGCGGGGTGCGGCTTCGGTCCGGATCGTACAACTCCAGCAGTAATGCTTGAGCGAAGTGGCTGGTGCCACCTCGACCTTCCGGATGATCCGGGTTTCCCTCCACCTTAATTGGGCGCCCGTCGTAGCTGGTCAGCAGCAGGTGTTCGACCTTCCCAGCAATTTCGACACTGGTGGCGTAATGTACCGGCTTGCCCGGAATGCGATTTTCGGGTCGAACGGCATAAGGAGCCAACTCCTCCGCGTCCCACCGACGGCAACCGGTTAATCCCGCCAGGGCGAAGGATGCCCCCATCAATTGCAGCCAGCGTCGCCGCGAGACCCCGCGCGGATATTCGGATGCCCCCACGGGAAACTCCCGATGGAGAAACTCCTCAAACTCCGGACTCTGCTGAAGTTCGTCCAGGCTACGCCAATAGGTTGATGTCGGTTCGGCAGCGGTGCTCATCGGTGACACGTTGAACAGTTCGTCGAGGGGTTAATGTTCCACTCCTTCCGAAGTCGAGCGCCGATCAATTCGGCGGGCTCGTCCGGAACCCACTCCATGTTCGTGACATGTTCCAGCGGTCGGAGGTGAGGGTCCGGATTGCGGTGGCAATCGAGGCACCAACTCATGCTAAGCGGCTTGGCTTGATAGACCGTCTCCATCCGGTCCACGCGACCATGGCAACTGACGCAGGCCACGCCTCGGGCAACGTGGGCGGAGTGATCGAAGTGAGCGTGATCGGGCAGGTCGTGTACCTTCTTCCACTCGATGGGAAGTCCGGAGGCTTGGCTCTGCCGAACGGGAAGTAGCTTGGCGCTGTTGGAGTGGATCGCCGAGGTGGGAACGGTTCCATCCGGATTGGCCGCACTGTGGCAGTTCACGCACGTTGCCGTGGGAGGAAC
>JBJHCD010000127.1:0-3757 GCA_050485845.1 Pirellulaceae bacterium
GTGCGAGTCCACATCAGTCATTTGAAGCCGAGCCTTCCGGGACAGGAAGAGGAAGTCTTTGAATTGCTCGAACGCGGGGCACGGGACGTGGATGTCACCTTCGATGTCTATCCCTATCGTAGCGGCTCGACCATGTTGAATTTCCTCCTCCCCTACGAGGTTTGGGACGAGGGGCCACTGGCCGTGCTCCACCAACTGCAGTCGCCCGAGATCCGGCGTCGCTTTGCCGCGGGGCTCGAAGAGTATCGCGTCAATTTCCCAACGGCCCGGATCGCTTGGGTCCTTTCGGCGGAAAACAAGCGATACCAAGGTTCCACGTTGGACCAGTTCATCGCCGATCGGGGGAAGAGCCCCGAGGATGCCTTGTGTGACTTGCTGATCGAGGAGCGATTGGCCGTGCTGCTGGTCTTGGGGGAAACCGGTAACTCGGTTGTGCACCCGATGTTAAGTCACGAGCGGTATATGATGGGTTCGGACGGCATCTACCACGAGGATGGTCCGGTTCATGCTCGCGTCTTCGGATCCGCTCCTCGATTGCTGGGACAGGTGGTCCGGGATCACCGTCTGATGAGTCTCGAGGAGGCGATTTACAAGCTTTCCGGCTTTCCGGCCCAGCGCTACGGTCTGACGGACCGAGGAACCCTGGAAGAGGGGCGGTTCGCCGATTTGGTGGTCTTCGATCCCGATCGGATTCGAGATGCGACCAGCGACGCGGAACCTCGAGCGGCATCCGAGGGAATGCTGCAGGTCTATGTGAATGGAACGCGGGTCTGGAGCGCTCCAGGACAACCCGAGATCGATCCGAATGCCACTCCCGGCCGTTGGCTCCGCTATCGGGATTGAGTCGCTCGATTGCGGGTTTCGTAATAGAACTCGTCGTCCTCCTCGTCCAGCGGCAGCATTTCGGGCAGATCGTCGAATTCCAAATCCCCATTGAGTGGCTGTGGGGGAGAGCCTGCTTGTCGAGCGACCATGCCTTCGGCCGGTTCGAAGGCCGAACCGACGCGCCCAGAAACCGGATCAGCTCGATCCCATACACCGCCGAATGCGGCGTAAGTGGCATCCTCGGGACTTTGGCAGATCCGGCAGCCTCCCAGGCTGGGGAGTAGGCAGATCAGGGCGATCCAGAGCATGGTGAAGCGTGGCATGGCAATCGTTCCGTCTTGGGGCAACGGGACTCGGTCGAGTGGTACTCTTGATGTCTAGCTGCAGTTTCGGCGATTCGGACTAGGCAACTTAAGTGGAGTTTGCCGGTAAGTTGGAATTTTCCGGCCAGGCTACGTCGTGGAAGCCGGTCCATAGTCTTAAATAGGGGGGGCGACTGGACACCGGAAAAGCGGTAGGCGAAAAGCGGTAGGCTGTCTTGGGCTTCGTCGTTCTAGCACGTTTGGCGGGTCTTCCGAGCGCTATTGGCTCGCCTGCGATTTGATGGGTTGGCCAGCAACACCGACGGTGCTGCCGATTGGCCGCCTCCTGTTCTTCATGCCGGATTGACGAGATTCGGTCTTGCGGCCAAGTGCAATCTTCCGCTACAAGCCCCCATGGAGATGGGGCGCCGCCATGCGCGGCTCATCCCGCGGTTTCCCTCGACCGGATCGACCTTGTACTCGAACGCCTCGCCGTTCTCGTTCCATGTCACATCCTGACCACCATTTCCCGAGCCGACTCTGCTGGATCTTCGCGGTCCTCTGCTCGGCACAGCTTGTTGCCTCGGAGCCAGACGCCACGTCAGCCGGTGTCCCCTATCAAGGCTACGCGATCAAACGGGTGGTTGTCGCTCGTAGCGGTCCCGGAATGGACCACTATCCAACCGATGTCCTCCTGCTGGGTGAGGAGGTCGAAGTCCTGGACGTGGAGGGGAATTGGCTGGCATTGCGGGCGCCACGAGACAGCTACTCTTGGGTTTCCACGGAACACCTCCGGTTGGCACCCGACAAGAAGTCGGCGGAAGTTCTGCGGAATGACGTCGCGGCCTGGGTCGGATCGAACGTGGAGGCCATCGAGCGACATGTGTCACAGGTGACCCTGCGTCGCGGCGAACGAGTCATGGTACTCGAGACACGGAACCTTGCGGCCGATTCGACTCGAGCTACCGCGGCACGCCCTGATGACGGCCAAGAGCCAACCTCCGAGGCCGATAAGCAACCGGGGTCCCAAGCGAACTCGACGTCTCGCTCCAGAGCTTGGGCCAAAATCGAACCTCCCATGGGAGAGCGTCGCTGGGTACCCGCCGCGGACATTGGGCATACTCCACCGGCGGAAGCTCGAACCGCCGCCGCCCGACGCGCTTCACCCGGAGATGGAGGGCGAGTGGAGGAAGAAAGGGAGGCGAGAAGCGACAATCGAGAATCGGACCATGGCGCGGCCGACAGTGGGTTGACCGACAATGGGTGGACCGATCGAAGTCGAGGAATATCGCGTCGCGGTCGCCTGGATGATCCGAGCGACGACTGGAGTTCCCCGTCCCGCCCAAGAACGGATTCGACCCGATTGTCGGATGGCAATCGGGCCGGACTGGCCACCGAACCAGCCGTGGGAAGCTGGACCGCGCTGTTGAACTTCCCGCCCGGCGCGTCGTTCGATGACCGGCTGGCTCGAGTCCAGTTGGCATTGAGCCGAGCGGTCGCGGGTGGTGGGACCGTGGCGCAAATGGATTTGTTGGAGCAGCAGGCTGCTCGGCTGGTTCAAGCCGGGGGAAATGCCTACGAGCGTGGTCGAGCAACTCGGTTGTTGGAATCGGTTCGTGAATTCCGCAAACTGGCCCGCCGCCGTCAGGCCACGATCAAACGAGCGGGCTATACGGGGCCCGAGGAGAGTGGACCTATCGGAAACGGCCTCCGATCGGCAGGCGACCCCTCTCAGCCTCGAAGTCTTATTGAAAGCGTGAGCCTGGAATTTCAAGCCGCCATGGATGCCGCCGGACTGGCCCGTCCTGCCTCGAGCGACGCCGGAATGTCTGATCCTTCCGCCAGTCCCTATTTGGCTGAAGGTTGGCTGATGCCCGTCTCGTCGCCTTCCCGAGCGGCCCCGCCGTTCGTGCTGATGAATGACGAGGGACATCCGGTCGCTTTCGTCACCCCGGCCCCAGGCGTCAACTTGCGACGTTATGTGGACAAACAAGTCGGGATTACGGGGCAGCGTGCGTTCGGCGTGTTGGATCGGCAGCACGTGGTGGCTCACCGAGCGATCGAACTCGCTCGACATCGCGATCAGCCGGCTGTCGAGCGGGCCTCCAGCCCATGGATTCGAACCCGCGACGCCGAACCTCCCACTCGGCTCCGGTAACGCCCGACTTTCGCCAAGTTCCTCGCAAGAAGTCTCTTGGGGGATTTCTTGATGCTTACTTCGCTTCGGATCTTTGTGTCCCGCGTGAGTCCCGTTCAAGTCCCGTGCGAGTCTTCCGGGTCATCCGGAGTTCTGGGAGTCGGACGAGCCACCGTTTCCCAAGCCCCAGTCCACTCGGACTCGTTCGACGCGACGCGTGGTCGCCTTGCTCACCGTGAGGCGAATTCCGTCGGTCTGAACCGTCTCGCCGATCACGGGGATCCGTCCCAATTGGTGAATGATCAAGCCACCGATCGAGTCGAAGTCGTCCCCTTCGGCAAGGTTCAGTCCCAGGACTTCATTCAGTTCGCTGATGTGGGTCCTACCGGAGGCGTCCGCCGACGTTGAGGAGACTTGCACCACATCCGGTTGTTCCTCCTCGTCGGATTCATCGACGATTTCTCCCACAATCTCCTCGAGAACATCCTCCGTC
>JBJHCD010000127.1:3767-9892 GCA_050485845.1 Pirellulaceae bacterium
CGTACTCGTCCACGACGATCGCGAGGTGGTTTCTGGCGCTGAGAAATTCTCGCAGCAATTCATCCAGCCGCAATGTCTTGGGGGCGAACCGGGCTTCGCGGAGTAGCTTTCGCAGGGATCGTCGTTCCGACTCGGGGCGACCGATTTCCGGGAGCAGGTCCTTGACGTAAAGGACTCCGATGATGTGATCGATCGATTTCTCATAGACCGGAATCCGAGTGCGGCCGACGTGCACGACGAAATCGATGATCTGATTCCAGTTCCAGGTTACGTCCAGGGCATCGATTTCACTGCGAGGTGTCATGATGTCGGCGACGTCGGCATCCCCCAATTCAATGACTCCCTCGATCATTTCCCCGGCATCCTCTTCCAGGAAACCGTCCCGGAGCCCGGCGGAGACGATCGAGCGGATTTCGTCCTCGAACGCTTCCTCCTCCTCGGACTCCAGGCGGGGGCGTTTGCCACTTAGCCGCCGAGCGATTCCGACGGCGGCCCATCCTCCGAGGCCGAGTGGCCAGAATAGATACTCCAGGAAAATCCAGATGGGCCAGGTGTGGAACAGAAAGGGAGCTTCGGCGCCTTCCTCCACGCCCCGAGGAATCCAGGCCGTGAGAACCAAGACCACCAGCAGTGTCAAGAGTCCCGTGGTGAGAAGCGATGCCATGGGAATCTCTTGAAGCGGCAAATCAGCAAGTCCCGACGCGACAAACGTGGAGACGACCGCCGTCGGAAGGGCGATCAGCAGCAGACACTCGGCCCCCCACTGCACCTCGTCGTGCCTCGCGATGATCTCGGTAAACCGTTGGCTTTGTCGCCGCCGCGAATAAGCCTCCAATTCACTCCTCGAGAAATCGCCCAGCAGCCTGTGGCCACATGCGGCCAAGCCGGTCAGCAGGTAGGCGGGGATTACGAGTCCAACCCAGAGTGGAAGTGTCGCCATCAGCTCCTCTCTTGAGCGTCCGCCTTGTCCGAAGTCGAAGCCGAATTCGAAATCGAAGTCGTCGGGGCGGGGGAAAGAGGTCCCGCGGGGAAAGACTCACCATGATCCGATTTGGCTGGGATGGGCGAGGGCAGGGGCAAGCCCCAGGATCGGAGTTGTTCCGCCTCTGCTTCCCGCATTCGTCGCCGATCATCGGGATGATGATCATCGAATCCGACCAGATGAAGGGCTCCATGGATGACGTACAGCATCAATTCGTTTTCGGCCTGCCACCCCACATCGGCCGCCTGGGTTCGAGCATGATCCCAACTGGCGATGATCTCTCCTTCCAGATGGTCCTGTCCCTCTTCCAGCTCAAAACTCAACACATCCGTGGCATAGTCATGCTCGAGATGCCGGCGATTCAGCTGGTGAATCGTCGAGTCATCCACAATGGCCAGACTGACTTCCGCCGAGGCGACTTGGGCCACCGCGAGAACTCGACACACCGCCTCTTGCAAACGATTTTGGAATTCCGCGGGAAATGGAAAGCGACTATTCAGCTCAATCTCATACATCTACAAATCGCCCATCGGCTGCACTTGATCCCCGTCATGCCAATCTCGCCAGACTCGCCAGAATTCAGGCAGTTCGTCTCCGTATGTCGCTTGAGCAACCTGGTAGATCTGGCTGGGAGTCAGTTGTTCGAATTCGTCCCAACTTCTACCCGAGTCGGCTACAAGTTGCTCGACAGCCCGCAGGTAGGGCGGGGGAGCTGTCGAACGGCGGAAAAATTCTTCATCGAGCGGGAGGGGAGATGTCATCGGAATCGCTCCTGAAATCGAATGAATTCCCTCCCGTGACCCCCGTGCGGGTCGAAGCGGTCGGGCCGGACCATCAGGCAGTGGCTTGATCCGGATACTTGATTCGGCTGTGATAGACGGCCGTCAAGGACTTCGCGAGACTCTCTTCGATCAGGCTGAGTTCTCGAAGGGTCAGGCCGCATTCGTCGAATTGCCCATCCAAGAGTCGCTTGCGGGCGATCTCGTGCACGAGACCTTCAATGCGAGCGGGAGTGGGATCGACCAGCGTGCGGCTGGCGCTCTCCACGGCATCGGCCATCATCATCACCGCCGCTTCCTTCCGCTGCGGCTTGGGGCCCGGATAGCGGAAGCTGGTCTCGTCCACCTCGCCACGATCGGGATCATTGGCCGACTGCTTGGCCGCCTGGTCAAAAAAGTACTCGACCAGTGTCGTTCCATGATGCTGCTCGATGAAGTCGATCAAGGATTGGGGAAGATGATGACGACGGGCCAATTCGGCACCGTCTTTAACGTGGGCAATGATTACCAGAGTGCTCATGGCCGGCATCAGCGACTCGTGTCGGCTGGGAGCTTGCCCCTGATTCTCCACAAAATATCCCGGTTTGACCATCTTCCCGATGTCATGGAAATAGGCTCCCACTCGCACCAACAAGCCGTTGGCTCCAATCGCCTCTGCCGCCGTCTCCCCCAGGGAAGCGACGTTGATGGAGTGGTTGTATGTCCCGGGGGCTCGCCGAGCAAGTTCCTGCAGTAGGGCATGGGAGGCGTCCCCCAGTTCCAACAGACTGAGGTCGGTTTGGACGTCAAACAGCTTCTCGACAATGGGAAGCAGCGCGGTCATCAAAAGTCCGCTAAGGACCGAGCAGAACCCGAACCATGCCGCGCCGCTGAGAAGCAGGAGAGCGAACGCGGTGTTGGAATCTTCCGGAAACTGGGAAATCCACGGCAAGGACGAGTGAGGAGAGCCGAACGATTGCCCGGTCAGGACACCGACACCAATCGCCGTGGTCAGCGTGATCAAACCGGCGGCCAGCCCGATGTAGGTCAGCTTGAGCCGATTACGGATGCGAGTAATCAAGAGGATGAAGCCTGCCGCCGCCGCGTTCAAAATGATGAACTCGGGCAGCCCATGCCCTAATGACATGACAATAATCAAAGAGACCGAGGCACTACAGATCAGAGCCAATTCGCGATGATAGGCAATGGTGACCGTGATGGCAAAGATCGAGAGGGGAATGATCTCCGCTCGCCAGGCATCCCGAGCGGCAATCAAACAGAGAGCGACCGTCACGACCACGAGGCCCAGCATGGTGACGTATCGCCGGAGGTCGAGCAGGATACGGCGTTCATGAAAATAGATGTAAGTGCCGCACAGTACGTAAAGGGCGAGAAACATCCCGAGATTCGCAAGCGTGTGGCTGAGCAACTGCATGCGAGTCAGTTCGGAAAGGCTCGCCTGATATTCCAGTAACAGCAGTTGAACGTCTTCGTTCCGCAAGGGACGTTTTCCGGAAGCCAATTTGTCTCCCGCGGAATAGGCCACCATGACCGGTTCCACCGCCTCGACGGCGTCCTGTCGAGCGATCTGCGACTTGGGTTGATTGATCGTGAGCGTCGAGGGAAACCGTTTGTTGCGAAGCCAGTTGGCGACCATCCGAGTCAGCCGGGGAATTTCGGACTCCGAGAAACCGGCCGACAAGAACGCCGCGTTCAACCGGTCTTCCAAGTCCGTGGTCGCCTCGGCGATCCGAACGTCCTTCACTTCCAGTCGTCGCAGATAGGACTCGTTTCCGACCGGATGGACCCAGAGGGCGCTCTGGCTCCCCTCCTCGAGCGAATGCACCAGATTCTCCAACAATCCGTCTCGCTCGTAATCGCTAAGCGCGTCCTGAACGGCCCCCTCGAACCGGGAGAGTTCCATGTCGTCGGCTAGTGCGGTCCGCATGGATTCGAAGGCCCTCCGAGATTCCTCGGCGTCCGGGGCCGATTCCAGTCGCGGATCGATAAACTCCCGCCAGACCGACGGATTGATCTCTCGGAGCGACTCGCTGCGAATGATCTGAAACACTTGGTTCTTCAACGCCTTGCGCAGCTCAATGAGTGGCTGGACATCATGCTGATAAACCAACAAGGTTTCGCTACGAACCTGACGTTGCCGAGCTTCCGTTTCCTTCGGATCGGGACGTTGAAATCGAGTATGGGCGACAATGTCCCTGGGCGGGACATATCCCGTTCGATAGGGGAAACTGGGAGCCCAGGCGCCACTTCCACCCCACATCAGCAGAGCGGCCAGCAGAGCGAATCCAATGCGCTGGATGATCTGCGGATCACGGAGCCAGCCGCGCCATCGGCCATGGCTATCCCGCGGCGCGACGTGGCGACTGACCCGTTCCGAACGAGATCGTTTGCCCTGGGCAAATGACATGGCATCAACGCCCTAAGTTCCTGCCGCCAATTTTCGGTCGAGGTTCATCGTAAGCTCGGACGATCTCCTGAACCAAGCGGTGGCGAATAATGTCGGCTCGAGTTAATTGGACCTCGCTGATACCCTCGATCCCCCGCAGTCGATCCAACGCGTCTACCAGACCACTCCGAGTGTCCGCTCGCAAGTCCACTTGCGTCACGTCGCCGGAGACCACAATGCGAGAATCGGCTCCCATGCGAGTGAGGAACATCTTCATTTGGGACGTGGTGGCATTCTGGGCCTCGTCCAGGATGATGAACGCCTCGTTCAGTGTCCGACCCCGCATATATGCCAGCGGGATGACTTCAATCACATCTTGTTCCATCAGCCGCTTCACCAGATCATAGTCCAGCATCTCGTGAAGGGCATCCAACAGTGGTCGGAGGTAGGGGTTGATCTTCGCTTGCAGGTCGCCCGGCAGGAAACCGAGACTCTCCCCCGCTTCGACCGCGGGACGGACCAACACGATTTTTCGGACCCGCTTCTGCTTGAGCGCCTCGACGGCCAGCGCCACCGCCAGGTACGTTTTCCCCGTTCCAGCCGGGCCGATCCCGAAGGTCAGCGAACTCTTGCGGACGGCGTCGACATACCGCGCTTGGCCCGGAGAGCGGGGAACGATTCGCCGACCTGCATTGAATACGTCGATCGGGGAGCGTTCCGGAATGACCCAGTCGTCCCGATGCCGCTGCAGCACCTCGGCCACCTCGTCCACCAGCAGGGAACCGCGTCGAGTCAGCATGTCCTTGAGTTGTTCGAGCACCTCGGTGGCATGAATGACACCCCGCTCCTCACCCGAAACTCGAATTTCACCCTCCCGGTGAGTCACGGCCACTCCAAAGGCCTCGCGAATCATTTGAAGGTGTTGGTCACGTGCCCCAAACAAGCCCAGTACCAATTGGGGCTCGTCCAACGCCAATGTCGATTGAACCATTCGGCAACGCCACACTTTCGTCGTGACGCCAAGGGAGAACAAAATGCAACGGCTTACTCGGAGAGACCAATGACCAACCAGAGTCCCTGAAGGGACCAAAGCAAATATATATACCGATAAGTACCGAGCCCAATCAGCGAACCCAGTCAGCGAGCCCGATCAGTGGCGGCCCAAAAGGGCCTTCGATGGCGAGCCACGGTTTGTGACCGTCTCGGGAATGTGACAAGAGAAAGGCCGCGTCTCTCCCCGCCGCGACTCTCGCACTTCCATTGACAACTATAGCTGATCGTGAGCCGAGGGAAACAAGCCGTCCGCCATTTCCCTCGGATCAAGAGGCTGGGACCGTGCCCCCTAGGACGGCCCAATCAATCCGGCAATCCAGCAAAAATAGGCAACGGGGGCAGCAAAGAGGATCGAATCGACAAGATCCAGCATCCCCCCGAGTCCTGGAAGCCAGCGACTGGAATCTTTGACTCCTAAGTCCCGCTTGATCAAGCTCTCCCCCAAATCTCCCCCCATTGCGGCAATTGCCAACAACAGGCCGTAGAGTCCCCATGCGGCAACGCCACCGGCATGCTCGATCGCCGGACTCCCCCCGACCGCATGGCCATCCAGTAGCCAAGGGACCAGCGACCAGCGAAATCCAACCGCAGCCAGGCCCGCGACAACCAGGCCTCCGATCGCCCCCTCCACGGTCTTGTTGGGGCTGAGCTGCGGGGCGAGTTTTCGCTTTCCCCAAATTCGCCCTGCCCCATAGGCTCCCGCATCGGACATCTTGACAATGACTAACAGGGAGAGGATCGCCAGCATACCCCAGGCATTCCCCTCGTGCAGGCGTAGTGCCACCACGAACGCGAATGGAATTCCGAGGTAGCAGGCGACCAGCATTCCAGCCGCCAATCGGATGGTGGACTTCCCTTCCCCGGGCCGAAACCGCCACATTTCGACGACAAAGTTGACTCCGACAGCCAGAGTGAGCCCCAGCAT
>JBJHCD010000128.1:0-7537 GCA_050485845.1 Pirellulaceae bacterium
GTTCCTGCTCAGCCCTCGATCCTCGGGAATCACCGCCCAATCCATCGTCGTCGATGCCGGCATGTCGATTAACTACTTTGACCAGGACCTCGTCCGAGGAGCCATGGCCAATGACCCAACTCGATGATCCACTCAGCATCGGCTGGACGTTTCATCAGCGGCGCGATTTCGTGGGAGCCGAGGCGATGTATCGGCGCGAAATCGAGAAGAATCCAGCCAATGCGAATGCCTGGTGCTTTCTGGGCATTCTCCACTACGACTTGTCCCGATTCGAGGACTCCGTCGAGGCTTACCAGAAGGCACTCGAGGTGCAACCCGAATTCCCCGTGGCCCTCAGCAATCTGGCGAATTCCCTCGGGGCGCTCGAACGCTTCGAGGAAGCGGAGGCCTGCGTCCGGAAGGCCCTGGAACTGAATCCCCAATACCCCACGGCCTGGAATAACCTCGGCGCGCTACTCGTCAAGCAAGGGAAGTTTCGAGAAGCGACCGAGACGTTTGAAAAGTCCCTGGAGTTGATGCCGGACAATGAGTCCGTCCATCGCAATTTGGGGGCGGTCCTCATTCGGCAGGGAAAACTGGCCGAAGGAACCGAGTACAGCAATTCGGCCCTGCGGCTCAACCCACGCAGCGCCGAAGCCCATCGAAACCGGGCCATCGTCTGGCTGCTGACCGGAAACTTCGCCGCCGGCTGGGATGAATACGAGTGGCGTTTTTACTGCAGCGATCATGCCCCCTCGCGGCACCCCCAGCCGATGTGGGACGGCAACCCGTTCCCCGGCCGAACCCTGCTACTGTTTGCCGAACAGGGCCTGGGAGACACGATCCATTTTCTCCGCTACGCCGAGATGGCTCGCCGGCGAGGAGGACGCGTGGTGGTCGAATGCCAGGCGGCGCTTCTGCCGCTGCTATCTGAGTATCGTGGAGCCGACCAACTGATCGCGCGCGGTCAACCGCTGCCGCCGTTTGATTTGCAGCTTCCCCTGATGAGTGCTCCTCGAGTCTTTCAGACCGACGAGACCTCCATTCCAGCGCCGATTCCCTACCTGACGGCTCGAGCGGAACTGCAGGCTCAATGGCGGGACCGCCTGGCAAAGCAGATTCCCTCGGATCGCCTGCGAGTGGGACTGGTCTGGCAAGGGAGCCGCGACCATCATGCCGATCGACAACGCTCAATTCCTTTGGCCGAGTTTCTACCTCTGGCCGACCCGTCGATCCAGCTGATCAGTCTTCAGAAAGGGGAGGGGACCTCGCGGATGGGTTCCCTCGCCGGCCAGCTTTCCCTGCTGGACTTCGGCGGCATGCTGGATGAAACGCATGGTCCCTTTCTCGACACGGCCGCCATCCTGGCCAATATCGACCTGCTGATCACGATCGATACCTCCGTCGCTCACCTGGCCGGGGCCATGGGGATTCCGACCTGGGTCCTTCTTTCACACGCTCCTGATTGGCGTTGGCTGCTGGACCGCGAGGATTCACCTTGGTATCCGAGCATCCGGCTGTTTCGCCAAGATTCGGGAGGAGAATGGAAAACCGTTCTGACGCGCGTCGCCTCGGAACTAAAGAAGATGGCGGAACGCCGAAACGCCGACTCAACCAACGCAACGCCCACCCAGGCTGGGGAGTCCCGGCCGTTCCTGCAAGTCCCCCTCTCTCCCGGACATTGCCTCGATCTACTGGCGGAATGGGACGTTCAGCTTGAAACGACATCCGAGGCAGCGCGGGCCGACTCCTCCACGGCGGATCGGTTAGCCGACGAGATCGAACCTCGCCGGCCGGTCCAGCAGCGGGACCATCTGGTGAACGTGCTTCGAACCGAGCTGGATTGGGAACTGATCGCGAGCCGTGGTTCACGGCTGGGAGCCGAACCACCGGGAGATCCCGAGGCAGAGAAGGGGAATCGCTCCACCGAGATTCCCGCCGAGCGTTCACGCGTGTCAGCGGAACTGGAAAGTGCGTACCGACACCTGCGAGAAATTCACCAACAGCTGGTCGCACTTTACGTTTGGCAGCCCACCCACCCGACTCCTAGCGACCCGACTTCCAGCGATCCGATTCCTAGCGACACGGCTCGTGGAGATGAAATTCGCGAAAAACAAAAGGAGCCCGTGGCCGAATTACTTCGGCGACGGGCTGCCTGGATCTCTCGTGTGAACCAATCGTATTCGGGCTGAACAGGAACAAAGGGTCAACGCCACGCAGCATTTTCCAGGCTCACACTCTCTGTGTCCGTCTCCAGCTTGGTCTCCGTTTCCGAAAACTCCGCCGGCTTTCGCCCCAACCGCCCGCCCTATCAATCATCCGTCAAGTCAAAGTTTAGTTCATTCGTCCCCGATTTCACTTCCGCGACCAATCCAGAGGACTCGTGGCTCAGATACTTCTGAGGAATCAGAGGTGGAGGTGTCGGGCTCTGTGCCTCGGGAAGCATGTCTCCCATATCCGCGATGGCGGTGATGCTGACCTTGTGGTTTCCGAGCACCGCGCCGTCGTTGGTGCCATAGGTTCCCAACGAGTAAGTACCGTCCGGTCGGATTTCTCCGGTGGCGGCCGGTCCCTGCTCCGGTACGAACATCACGGTCCCGGTGGGAAGCGGTTCGCCGTTGTAGGTAATTTGTCCCTTTACGGGCGCCGTGGCTCGATCCCCTTTCGGACCACATCCCACCGCCAGCGTCAGGGAAGCCACCAAACTGAAACCGTACACCCAGCCTCGTGCACGAAAGAGCATCGGGAACTGGGTGAGTTGCCTGTTCGAATCGCAAGTCTTCAAATCAATCACTTTCCAATTGGAGAAACGAAAGCCCCGGACACATTTCCGGGGCGCGGGTCAAGGAATACCAGACATTCAACAACCTTGGAGAAAAACAAGAAATTTGTCCCCCCAGTCACTCGGTTGTCACTGCGGGACCGAGACGACCTCTCCTCCGTCCTTGGTGGCGAGCGAGTAGTAGATCCCCATGTCGATCGTTTGGGAAAGAAAATGCACACTTCCATCCGCCATGCAGAACATCGCCCCTCCCGGGTGATTACTGCGGAAAGGAGCGTTATTTGTCAGGAACGACCCACGATAATTGATCGGGTACTGGACCATCTTGTGGTCGATCATCAGCCAACCACCGTTCGTCCCGCCAGAGGGAACGCAGGGAATCTGGTAGCTGTAGTAGCCCCAAGTCCAAGGTTGGATCGCCCCCCAGGCCGTGGTCGGAGCGGCGAGATTTCCCGGCAGCCCGAAGGCACTGGAGTATTCACCCACCATCAACGTGTTGCTCATCCCATCCAGGACGTGAGCGAACTTCGTCGCTCGAATGGGATAGAAAATTCCGGACGTGGTATAGGTGGCGTGGGCACTCCAAGTGCCGACAACCGGCTTGACGTTAAAGGCTCCGGCAACACCCCGGTAATGCAAGGCCCCCTGCTCGGTGATCCATGGCAAAGTGGCATTGCGGTAATGCAAGCTTTGACTTCCCAACTCGGAAGAGGGGCAGACGAACGCCGAAACCGGACTTGTGTACAAGGGCGAGCGGCCGTTATGCGGAGGCGTATCAAACCGCCAGGGCATGGAATTCACCATGTCGGCGCCGATTCCGTCAAACCGATTTCCCTCCTCCATGAAGAGAAAAATGCGGCCGACCCAACCGATCTTGTAGCCGCAGATATTCTCGAACGAACCGGGCGGAAGAGCCCGGTAGGTATCGTGATAGTTGTGGATGGCCAACCCGAGTTGCTTGAGATTATTGCTGCAGCTCATCCGCCGCGAGGCTTCGCGGGCCGCCTGCACGGCAGGGAGCAACAGGGAAACAAGCACACCAATGATTGCGATCACCACCAGAAGTTCCACTAACGTAAACGCGGAACGACCACCAGCATTCCCGTACTTTGACATGCTCGAATCTCCCGACAAGCATAGGTCGACTATCAGAAAACAATCACCACAAAACCTCTTTCAATTGCAATTACTGCGGCAACGAGACGACTTCTCCACCATCCTTGGTCGCCAAACCGTAATAGGTCATCATGTCGATCACATCTGGCAAGAAGTGGACACTTCCGTCCGCCTTGCAGAACATCGCGCCCCCTGGATGGTTGCTCCGGAAAGGAGCGTTGTTGGTCAGGAAGGAACCGCGATAATTGATGGGGTACTGGACCATCTTGTGGTCGATCATCAGCCAGCCACCATTGGCTCCTCCCGAGGGAACGCAGGGCTGCTGATAGCTATAAAAGCCCCAGGTCCAGGGCTGAATGGTTCCCCAGGCGGTGGACGGAGCAGCCAGTCCGGGCGGCAAGCCGAACGCACTGGAGTACTCTCCCACCATCAGCGTATTGCTGGTGCCGTCCAGAATGTGTGCCATTTTCGTCGCCCGCATCGGATAGAAAATACCCGAGGTCGTGTAGGCTGCATGGGCACTCCAAGTACCAATAACCGGCTTGACGTTGAAAGCCCCCGCGACGCCGCGATAGTGCAGGGCTCCTTGCTCGGTCACCCAGGGGAGGGCCGAGTTGCTGTAGTGGAGGCTTTGACTTCCCAACTCGGAGGAAGGACAGACGAAGCTGGACACCGGAGCGACATAAAGCGGGGAACGCCCGTTATGCGGCGCCTGCTCAAATCGCCACGGCATCATGTTGACCATATCCATGCCGATCGCGTCAAAGCGATTCCCCTCTTCCATGAAAAGGAAGATCCGACCGACCCAACCGATTTTGTAGTCACAGACGTTCTCAAACGAGCCCGGCGGCATCGCTCGATAGGTGTCGTGGTAATTGTGGACTGCGATCCCAAGCTGCTTCAGATTGTTGCTGCAGCTCATCCGCCGCCCCGCTTCCCGGGCCGCCTGCACGGCAGGAAGCAGCAGCGAGACCAGAACACCGATAATCGCAATCACCACCAACAGTTCGACCAAGGTGAAGGCCGAACGGCGTCCATGAGCCGGTCGCCCCCATTTCTTGAGAATACTCATCCTGCAATCACTTCCTTCCCGATACCAAAGAATGAAACCAACAACGACGCAGCTCGGTTCAATGACCAATCAGGGAAACCTTCTTGACCCGAGAGTGTGACCTGAAAGCTACTTCCCTTCTGCCGCTCCGCTCGACTTTAGCGAATCGCATACCGGTGGTCCAGCATTTTGTTGGGCCCCCCTTCACAATTCCGACGATTCGATGAAAAAAGAGCTCAACGAGCACGAAAACCACCTTACAACCCGGCCAAGGTGAATTCAGGTTGCATCTCGGACTCTCGGCGGCTGCCCCCCGTTGGACTCAATGGCGACGATCTCCCTCTTACCTCCCCCAATCGACTCTGCCAGTAGGCTTGGCGAGGTTGCTTACAAAGCGGGCACTGCCGGCCGTGGTTCCATGCCGCTTGAGAGGCATGGGAACGAGCCATGGGGCCTACGAGTCGCCTTGCGACTCCCTACCACGTCACCTAGGATGACCGGAACGAACTCCGACAATCGACCAGCATTTCCTCCTTCCGTAAACGGGATAGCGATAGATGAAGACGGCCGCCGGCACGATGGTGATTCAGAACGGAAAACTCTTGGATGGGACGGGAGCAAAACCGGTAACCGATGCCGCTCTGGTCATTCGAGACGGAGTGATTCGCTATGTCGGAAGCGCCAAGGATGCTCCACCGACGCCGGCGGATGCGGTCACGATCGACGTGGCGGGGGGAACGATCATGCCGGGGCTGGTGGAAGCCCACTTCCATCCGACGTATTTCAACGTGGCGGAACTCCAAGACCTGGATATCAAGTATCCCGTCGAATACGTGACCCTTCTGGCGGCCGCCAATGCGAAACTTGCCTTGGAATGCGGCTACACGGCGGCTCGTAGCGGTGGAAGCCTCTTCAACATCGACGTCTGGCTGAAGAAGGCGATCGAAAACGATCTGGTTCTCGGTCCTCGTCTGGCGGCCAGCGGCCGCGAGATCTGTGGAGTCGGCGGCCTGATGGACTGGAATCCCGACTTCCGCAAAATCGGCATGGAAGGCTTGGTCCTTCTGGTCAACGGTCCCGACGAGGCTCGAGCGGCCGTGCGGCGACTCGTGAAGGATGGCGTGGAGTGGGTCAAGACGTATCCCACCGGAGATGCCGCCGCTCCCGACGTGAACGACCACCACACGCTCTGCATGACCTACGATGAAATGCATGCCGTGGTCCAAACGGCACACAACCATGGGTTGAAGGTCACGGGACATTGCCGAGCGACCGAGGGAATCAAGAACGCACTGCTGGCCGGATACGACAGCTTGGAGCATGCCACGTTTATCGACGAAGAGACCCTGGAACTACTGCTCGCCCGCGACGTCCCATCCGTTCCCGCTTTGCAGTTTGAGTATGCCAGCGTGGTACACGGTCCCGAGATCGGCATGCCCCAGAAAGTCATTGACGGTCATCAAGAGACGCTGGACGGAGGCGTCAAAAGTGCCCGCCGCATCCTCGCCGCCGGTGGGCGGCTCGGCATGGGTGGAGACTACGGCTTCGCCTGGAATCCCCATGGGGATTATGCCAAGGAACTGACATTCTTCGTCAACTTCGTCGGCTTCAGCGTGCTCGACACCATTCGCTGCGCCACGAAAACGGGGGCGGAGATCATGGGTCGAGCGGACGAGATCGGGACCCTGCAAGTCGGCAAGCTGGCCGATGTCCTGCTGGTCGAAGGGGATGTTTCACAAAATATCGCCCTCCTGGAAGATCGGCGAAACTTTCTAGCCGTCCTCCAAGGGGGCGTCATCAAGGCCGGCCGACTCGCTCAACCAGAACAGCGACCAGCCAAAAGCCAACAGCTCCCCCCGCCTACAGAATGAAACGGCTCAGGTCCTCATTATCCGCGACCGCGCTCAGCCGCTCCTGAACATAACCGGCGTTGATCACCACCCGTCCCATCTGCATGTCGGGGGCCTCGAAGCTCAGTTCCTCCAACAATCGCTCCATGATGGTGTAGAGCCGTCGAGCGCCGATGTTCTGCGTGGCCCGGTTCACCTGAAACGCGTAAGTGGCCAAGGCCTCAATTCCATCCTCCGTAAACTCCAACTCGACCCCCTCGGTCTCCAGGAGGGCGGAATATTGCCGAGTCAAGGCGTTTTTCGGTTCGGTCAATATTCGGACGAAATCTCCCTGTTCCAGGTCCTTCAGCTCCACGAGAATTGGGAAGCGTCCTTGTAGCTCGGGCATCAACTCACTGGGACTCGCCTTGTGGAATGCCCCTGCGGCGATGAAGAGGACATGATCCGTGCTGATTTGGCCGTATCGAGTTTGCACGGTTGTTCCTTCCACGATGGGGAGGAGGTCCCGCTGCACCCCCTGGCGAGAGACATCGGCCTGCCGCGAATCACCAGCCACGATCTTGTCCAGTTCGTCCAAGAAGATCATCCCCAGGTTCTCGGCCAATTCAATCGCCGCCGCATTGATCTTCTCCGGTTCCAGCATCAGCGCCGGGGCATCCACTGCGCTGGTTAGCCATTCGTTGAGAATACCGGTCAGACTGGGCTTAAAATTGAGAAAGCCGGTAAAGGCGGGCTGGCCGATCTGTCGGGTCGGGCTGT
>JBJHCD010000128.1:7547-9861 GCA_050485845.1 Pirellulaceae bacterium
TCGGACTCCTGATCAAACAACACCTTGCGGGCCTCGGCCACGGACATCTCGCGCCGCACCGAACTCTTGGGGATCAGTTTTTCGAACATCCCCTGCAGGTCCATGTCCATCTGCTCCAACCCCATGTTGCTGAACACCATGGGAGAAGCCTTCTGTTCCGTTTGAATTTCGACTCGCCCCTCATCCATCGCTCCCGAAGCGAGAAGGGCTCGCATTTTTTCTCGAGCCCGCTCGTATTTTTCACCCGACGCGGGCTCCTGATCGCCGAACTTCGGAGGTGGGGCGAGTAGATCCAGCAGTCGTTCCTCGGTCCGCTGGCGAGCTTCCTCCTCGACCTTCTTTCGCTCCTGCTCGCGAACCAGCGAAATCGCATTGTCCACCAATTCGCGGACCATGCTCTCCACGTCGCGGCCATAGTAGCCGACCTCCGTGTACTTCGTCGCTTCCACCTTGATAAAGGGAGCCCCCGTGAGCTTGGCCAGCCGTCGAGCGATCTCGGTCTTTCCAACGCCGGTGGGACCGATCATCAAGATGTTCTTGGGAGCAACCTCCGGCCGGAGGTCGTCCGCCAGCCGCTGGCGTCGCCATCGATTGCGAACGGCAATCGCCACCGCGCGCTTCGCCTCCTGCTGGCCGACAATGTGCCGGTCCAGTTGAGCGACAATCTCCCGGGGCGTTAATTCCACGCCGAACTTCGAACTCCCGCTCGACTCCCCACTCAGCTCTGGCACTCTATTTCCTCCACGGCAATATTCTGATTGGTGTAGATATCGATGTCGGCCGCAATCTCCAGCGATGTCCGGACCACGCTTCCGGCTGGAAGAGAACTATGAGCCAGAAGTGCTCGAGCCGCCGCGATCGCATAGTTCCCTCCGCTGCCGATGCCGATCACGCCATCGGAGGGCTGAATGACGTCGCCGTTACCGCTGATCAGCAGCGAGTGCTGTCGATCAGCGACCGTCAGGAGGGCCTCGAGCCGACGAAGGGCTCGGTCCGTTCGCCATTCCTTGGCCAATTCGGTGGCCGCCCGAGGCATATTCGCCGGATAGTCCTTCAACTTGGCCTCAAAACGCTCCAGCAAGGCAAACGCATCGGCGGTCGCACCGGCAAACCCGCACAACACCTCCCCGCCGAGCAAGCGACGAACTTTGTTCGCGTCTCCCTTCATGATGGCCGAGCCGAGCGTCACTTGCCCGTCCCCCCCCATGGCCACTCGCCCATCCCGACGAACACAAAGAATTGTCGTACCGTGATAAGACTCCATCAAGTCAGCTCAGCTCCCGTGGCCAGTTGTCCCCGCGACGTTCGATTTAATCCGCTTACTCCACCGCACTCCACCCTATACTGCCGGACTTCGCCGGGCTCTTCCGGACTTCGCCGGACCCCACTTCCTCAAGATTGTAAGAAATTCCCCGCTCGGCCAACAGTCAGGCCCATAAAGGGGACGTGGCCGACCCGTCGGTCCCCCTTTCTTTCCGAACCACCTCCCTCCAACCGGATCGAAGCTGCCATTGCCGCTTCGGGGTTTTGCCTGCGAGCCAACGAGTCGAAGACTTCCAACCAAGCCGTTGACGCCCTGGGCGCCGAGCGGTCTACTGTCATGCCAGAGACTTGTTCGAGGACTCGCGCGAACCTCACCTAGCTGGCGGTCCACGGGCCTGGCCGACGGACCGGGGGGTGAGAGGAGAGTGAGGAGCGAAGCGGGAAGGGGTGCGGGAAAGAGCGTGAACATGAGTAAGGGCATAGAGAAAGTGAAAGAGCGAGGATGAGTTATTCCACTGAGCCGACGAGCGAGGACGCGTTGTTTTCCAGGAGTCCTGAACTCCTCTCGCGTGGGCGGAGCGGATTGCTGATCATTGACGTCCAGGAAAAATTGATCCCTGCGATCGTTCATCACGAACAATTGCAATGGAACCTCCGCCGATTGCTCGACGGAGCGTCGTTGCTGAAGGTTCCCTGCTGGGGAACCGAGCAATATCCGGAGGGATTGGGCCCCACGGTGCCGTCCCTCGCCCAACGACTCGGAGATATCCCAGCCAAGAAACGCTTCAGCGCGTATGGATGCGGAACATGGCCGAAGCCATGGGTGGAGCAGGGAATTCATCAAGTCGTCGTCGCCGGGATCGAGGAGCGCACGGCGCTCGTCCACCGGGCGGGGTCGGGCTGGACCGCGGAAGGTGCCGGCTCGGTGCACGTGTTCCTCGACGGCAGGTCCGCCGAGCTGTCGGCCCTCCCCACCCTGGACTAGTGACCGACTGCGTGGCGCCGCCCGCGGGTCAGTTCTGGATGATGCGGACGGTCTCGACCACCGGCT
>JBJHCD010000129.1:0-9761 GCA_050485845.1 Pirellulaceae bacterium
GGCGCATGCAGACTCGCCTTCTTCGCGACGCGGGGGAAGGGGAGGGGAGCGGCATGGTGCCCAAATGGGGTCAGGCAGCCGCCAAGCTCTGTCGCTTGGCCTTCGAGATGGCCAGCCAGCCCGACCTGACGTCGGTTTGCCGCTGTGCCCTGGAAGGTCTGCTCCGCAGCGTGAATGTCGATGTCGGGGCCATTCTCCTCGCGCCGGAAGGAGTCTCGGAAATCAGCCGGGGCAAGCAATTGGAGGTGATTGCCACCCGCAGCAACTCGGATGTCAGCTATCGCCGCGTCTCGGACTTTCTCGCTTCCACCGTCTTTCGCGAGAATGAAGCCGTGCTGGCCCGAAACATCGTCGATGACAGCATCTTGGTAGGAAGGGACAGCCAGGGTTTGATCCAAGCCACGGGGGTGATCTGCGCGCCGATACGAGCCGGCGAGCGCCCACTGGGGCTGGTGCATCTCTACAGTCTCGCCACCGAACGGATGCCCGATCCGGATGATCTGGAGTTCACACTGGCAGTGGCCGATAACCTGGCGCTGGCCTTGAAGAACTTGGGGAGGCAGCAGGAACTTGCCGACAATGTCTCTCAGCAACGGAACGAGATTCGCCAACTGCGCCATCTCCTGGGGGCCGAATGTGAACTGATCGGCAGCAGCGAGGCGTTGCACAAGGTCCATCTCGATATCGCTCGAGCCGCTCCGAGTCGAGCGACCGTGCTGATCCGAGGGGAGAGTGGCGTGGGGAAGGAGTTGGTGGCTCGGGCGATCCACTTTGCCAGCCCTCGGAAGAAAGGGCCCTTTGTCTGCCTGAACTGCGCGGCGCTTAGTGAGACCTTGTTGGAAAGCGAATTGTTCGGACATGAGCGAGGCGCCTTTACGGGGGCCACGGAAAGGAAAGTGGGAAAGTTCGAAGCGGCGGACAAGGGAACATTGATGCTGGACGAGATCGGGGAAATGAGCCCCTCGATTCAAGCCAAGTTTCTCCGAGTCCTCGAGGGGCATCCGTTTGAGCGAGTCGGAGGGAGCCGCCAGATCAAGGTCGACGTCCGGGTCATCGCGGCCACGAACCGAAATCTGGAGGAGGCAGTCAACGCGAACCGTTTTCGGCGGGATCTCTATTTCCGACTCCGCGTCGTGGAAGTCTTTGTCCCCCCGCTGCGGAAACGGGGAGAAGACGTGGTTGAGTTGGCTGAGCATTTTCTCAACCGCTTTCGCACCGAGACGGGACGGCGAATCCAAGGCTTCCTGCCGGAGACGATTGAGCGAATGCAGCTTTATCGCTGGCCGGGGAACATCCGCGAACTGAAGAATGCGATTGAACGAGCGGTCTTGTTGACACAGGACGAATTCATCTCGGTCGACGATTTAGGACTCACCAGCCTGGCGGCCCCCAGTGATTCCCACGAGATCATTCCGGCCAAGTCGTCGTTTCAACCAACCTCGCTGGCCGACGTGGAACGGGAGCACATTCGGGCCACCTTGGAGAACACCAGTTGGAACAAGAGCCGCGCGGCCGGCATCCTGGGAATCGAACGTTCCACGCTCGATCGCAAAATCCGCCGTTATTCGATCTCACCCCGTCGCGCCTGAATCAGCGGAATACGGACATATACCTCTTGCTTTCCCGGCCGGCATGCAAGAGGAGATCGAGGATGCTGACCGCGTGCTCGAATGGTCCATGCAGTTGCACGTAGGGCGGGTAACTTGAATAGTCGGCGTAGTCGACCTCGAGTCCCGCTGCCACGAATTGCCGATGGTCCATGTGTTGGAGGGCCGAGGGTCCATTCAGCAGGCGAGTCGCCCGGGCTTGGCGGCAGATGGCAATGATCCTTTGATTCCGATCGTCCGGTACGTCCGAGGGCAATTGGGGCAAATAGTCCGTGACCGGTGTCAGGGGAGTCGGAATTTCAAGCCACTCGCAGATTCGTCGCAAAAAATGGGCATTTACGTCCGTGAGACGGGGCATTGTGGCCCCGCGATACCACTGGAGAATCTCCGCTCCCAACTCATCAAAATGGGGTGCTCGGGAATAACTCGACCGCAACGTCCGCCAATGCTTCTCCCCCCAGCCAGGCTCGGCCACCATCACGTCGCTGATGCGGTCGCCGTGGGAGGCGCGGACGGGAATGGTCAGCCAGCGAAGGCCTTGAGGGGACTTGATTCGATTCCGATTCCGCCAGCTCTGTTTGGTGTACTGCACCTCGTCATCCAGGATGAACTCGTCCACGGAACGGATCAGGTCAAAGTAACCTTTCCAGGGAATATAGTTCGACTGAAAGATCGCGACCCGCTTGCTCATTCGACTTCCGCTTCTCCCTGTTCGCGCACGGCATTGGGTTCGCGCACGGCATTGGGTTCGCGCACGGCATTGGGTTCGCGCACGGCATTGGGTTCGCGCACGGCATTGGGTTCGCGCACGGGATTGGCTGGGAGGCCCGCGTCGTGGGGACGGTAGCGAGACGCCAGCCGTTCGGGAGTGACGCCCAGATGGTAGGCGGTAACCAGGCCCCAGTTGCGGAGAGTCTGGCGGAGCACGCCATGACGTTGCCAGCGTCGGGGATCGACATGGATCGGCCCGGGCAGCAGGATCGGCCAACAGACTCGCCGCAGGCTCCGCATCAGCACCAGGTCCTCCATGAGAGGAATGTCGGGAAAGCCCCCCTGTCGCCAAAACAGGTCCTTCCGCACAAAAATCCCCTGATCCCCATAGGGGACGCCTCGCCAACGAACTCGCCAAGCGTTCCCTCGTTCGAGCCAGCGGTAGATGGTGCCCGGAGCGGCGATCCGCTGCCGAAAGGCTCCGCAACCGACCTCGGGTCGACGCAGCGCCTTGCCCAGTTGGTTTCCCACGTCGGGATCGAGCCAGTTGTCGGCGTGCAAGAACAAGAGGACGTCTCCTTGGGCGGCGTGAGCACCGACATTTTGCTGCGCCGCTCGCCCCCGCTTCGACGTCAGCCAAGTCGCTCCACAGGCACGGGCTCGCTCGGCCGTCGAATCGGTGCTCCCACCATCCACCACCAGTACTTCGGAGGCCCCCGAACTCCAAGCCGACTCCACTGCCCGCCGAATCGATTCGGCCTCGTTCACGGCGGGAATGATTACCGAGAGGGAGAGGTTCGACGACAGGCCAGATCGCTCCACGCCTCACGACTCCAAAAGGATGCGGCGATGTTCCTGAAAACTGGTGCGGGAAGACTGAACAATGTGCAGGGCCCTGTAGGCATCTTCCAAATCACTTGCCCGGCGGACAAGACTGGTGACCGCTCGGTGAAACTGCGTCAACAATCGTTCGCCGACGGGGAGTTCATTTTCCAGGGATTCCATGTGCTGCCCCGCGTCGTCGAACCAGACGAGCGTCGCGGGCAAGTCGACGAAAGCGACGCCGTTTTCGCAGCAGACCTGTAGGGCGGCGGGTGGCCGAAAGGAGACCGCCTCGGGCCATTTCGAGGAGAGGTAACTGCCGAAACTAATGTGAGCCAGCGGGCCGACCCCGACCTGAGTCGGCGGTGAAAAATCGAGGCTCAGCATCCGATAGTCGCTCTCGTCCCCGCCAGGACTGGCATGCTGGATTCCGACGACGCTGGTCGGTTCCTCGCCGACCACGTACCGGCACCAGTCGACTAGTTCCATCGTCTCGCGGACGCCGGTCGGGTAGGGATACCCGGCCCGCGCCGCTCCATTGGACCGGCTGCCGGCCATGCGGCGACGCGCGTGACAAAAGAGAAGTCGCGGCTTACCGAGCCGAGTGACAATCAGTTCCTTGAGCCGCAAGGTGGCCGGCATGGTGCGTCGAGGAAACTCGGCCATAAAGGCGATTCCCGACCGCTCCACCCGATCCTTGATTCCCTTGGCCTGGGCGGGATCTAGGTCGAGTGCCGCGGCGCAATAGACTCCTTTCCCTTCGTCGCAGGCGGCGAGGATCGGCAGCGGACCATACCAGTGGGCGCTGAGAATGAAGACCACGTCCACATCCTGTCGGGCCGCCAGCGTCCGAAAGCCGTCCACCGGAGCGGCTTGAAAATCTCGAGCCGCTTGTTCCGCCAAATGATAAACCGGGTCACAGAAGGCGCGCACCTCGAATCGATCGGACATCGCCCGCAATGCCGGACGGTGCCGTGACTCCCAGGCTTCACCGAGCCCGACCACCCCGACTCGCAATTTCATGGTTGCTCCGAATGCTCCCCGCGGATCTTGACGATTCCGCGGATCCCTCCCGCACTCCACCGCCGACACATCAGCCTCACCAGGGCTCGACACCCTTTGATCGGGGCCGTGAAAAGGGCCACTGGCCAACCCCACGTCACGGTCGGACGGGCCGACCGCCCCTTGCCAGCCGGGCCGATGCCCACCGGTCAGGCATCTCGGGGCAAACAACCCGTTGGGCAAACAACCCGGGGCAGGCTCTTGGGGCAGGCTTTTCGAGCCGGCGGTACGTTCGACCCTTTGGTTTTACGCTTCTTGGACCAGTGTGAATAGTCCGTTCCGCGAGAAGCCGAGAAGCCGAGAAGCATTGGATCCATGCTTTTCGGGGTGGATTCCCCCGCTGGGTTGAATCGCGCTACGGCCATGAACCATTCTGGACGCTCGTGCATCCAGGTCGCTAAGATAACCACTACTCCTCACCGACTCTTCTAACTGGTTGCTTCCGAAAAAAAGGCGATTGACGCGACTTCCATGTTCAGCACAACTCAGCTTGCCGAAAACCCCACGATCACTCGAGGGGGTGGCGAGGCAGTTCATGACAACGAACTCGTCTCGCGTTATCAGGCCATGTTGCAGGAAAAACGCCTGCACTGGACGACGCACTATCGCCTGAGGCGACTCTTGGGATCAGGCGGACAGGGGGTGGTCTTCTTGACCGAGCGGCGGGGGGCGGATGGCTTCACCTTGCCGGTGGCGCTGAAGATCTTTTCACCCGAGCGATACGAAGATGTCTTCAGTTACGAAGCGGCCATGAACCGCATCGCTTCGGTTGCGTCGCATGTCGCCATGATTCAACACGATAATCTGCTCGACGTGCAAAACTTTGTTGACCGGAATCGGATCCGCCTGATGGTGATGGAATGGATCGACGGCTACGACCTCCGTCGCCTGCTGGTCCCCTCGATGCTCAGCCGCATCCAGGCCCGGGTCAGCGAGAAGCGCTGGGAATATATCAACCGAGTGGTCGTCACGGCCGGACCTCGCCAACCAAGATTGAAACCAGGGATTGCCGTCGCCATCGTTCGTGAATGCTTGGCGGCGGTTGGGGCGCTTCACCGAGCGGGGATCGTTCATGGCGACATCAAGCCCGCCAATGTCATGCTGAAATATGCCGGAAATGCCAAGATCATCGATATCGGCTCGGCGTTCCCCATCGACTCGCCCCCCACCACGCGCACTTGCACCCCGATCTATGCCGCGCCCGAGGTGTTGGAAGGTGGTGATTGCACGCCGAGAAGCGACTTGGCATCCCTGGGCTATGTCTTGGTGGAGCTGCTCGCCGGGATTCCACCCATCAGCGGGTTAACTCGGTTCCGCGAGTTGCTCGAAGCCAAGAGGGTGCTGCCCCAGCGACTTCACGAACTGCTCCCCGAGGAGGTGACCGTCAACACGCTGCTGATGAAGTTCATCCGTGGCCTGATTGCTCCCGACCCGATGCGGCGATTTCCGACGGCGGAGGCGGCGGACATGCTGGAAGAAGGAGCAGCCGCTTTCCATCGTCAGCTGGTGAAGGGAGATCTATCGAGCGAATACGGAAACGAAATTCGGATGTGGCTGCTGGAACTTGACGAATTGGACGACAAGAACGGCCACTCTCCCGGTTAAACGGGGGGGTCGCTTTCTGTGGTCTCGGCCGATGCTTGACGAAGGGCGAGCGGGATCGGGAAACCTCGCTGTTTGTCGACGACATTACGGAGTGGCTCACCGGCTTGATACCGCCGCAGGTTGTCGCAGATCAGTCGAGTCGTGTCGTCGATCCGTCGGACCGATTGGGCCCCGACGTGGGGCGTGATCAGGACATTGGGCAGTCCCCACAACCGGCTCGACTCCGGCAAGGGTTCAATCTCCGTCACGTCCAGTCCAGCGGCGGCGAGGTGGCCTGACTGCAGAGCATCCACCAACGCTTCTTCTCGGACAATCGGGCCGCGGGCGACGTTGATCAGGATGGCGCCCGGTTTCATTTTCGCGAAACGCTGGGCATCAAAGAGTCCTCGCGTCTCGCCGTTGAGCGGCAAGGCCAGCACCACAATGTCGCTAAGCTGCAGCAATTCGTCCAACTTTTCCGCCGGCCAGAGGGCCCGAACGAAATCGGGGCGATCGATCGGGAAGACATCCGTGGCGTAGATGCTGGTCCGGAAGGGGGCCAGCGTCTCCGCCAATCGGCGGCCGTTTCCACCAAAGCCGACGATCCCCACTGTCGCCTCGTGGAGGTCTTTCGTGGGACGGCGGATGAACTCCCGCCTCTGCTGGGCTCGAAAGAAGGTCGGGAGCCCTCGGAGGATCCCCAGTAGCAGGGCCAGGGTCTGCTCGGCCACCTGATCGGCAAACAATCCCGACGCGCTCGTCACCGTTATGGAAGAATCGATCACCTCGGGCGTCAGGCAATGGTCGAGTCCGGCGGCCGAGGACTGAATCCAGCGGAGTCGCCCGGCCTGGACGACTTCTGGCCAGGGGACGGGGACTTTGGCATGGCCGCAGAAAATATCGGTCGTGGGGAGTTGTTCGGCAATATGTTCCTGGCCGGCATTGACGATTTCAGCGTCTGGGGCAGCCTCGGCCAGCTGTTGTAAGTGTCGCTGCTCGACCGGGTAACAGAGAACGATGCGCATGGGGGAGGGTTGGCTTGGCGAAACGGTTCGGCAATAATATTTGTTGAGGTGAATCTACGACGAACGGTCCGCAAAGGGAATGTCCCTCCAGGAATTTCCGCAGTCCCTTGGGGTAAGCCGGGCCCATCCGCGAACGTCCTGGCGAGGAGACACGACACTGGCGCTCACACGACATAACCTGGGCCTGTTTGGTGCCCTGGCCATTATTGGCCTGCGGTTGACCATCGGGTTCCACTTCCTGAATGAGGGCTTGGACAAGTTCATTGATCCCAAGCCCTTCACCGGATACTTTTTGGCCAGTTCCAAGGGCCCCTTGGCTCCCTGGTTGAAATCGTACATCTGGGATCCGGATGGCTTGGTGCGTCTCGGTTATGTCCCAGGCGGGAACGGTACGCCCCGTGCCGATTTCACGGCGACCGAGCAGTACTGGAATGACTACGCTCAGCGCGTGGCTCGGCATCACCGCTTCAGCGAACAGCAAGCCCAGCAGGCCGGCAAGGTTCTGGCCGAGCATCATGAGCGGCGGGAATGGTTTGCCCAGGCGTACCAGGAGGACTTGACCGAGTATTTTCGCGGAATCGAGCGTCGCGATCAACAGATGGCGACACCATCGATTCGCAAAGTCGAGTCATTGCGTGGCCAGGCCGAGCAGTGGCAGGCCGATGTGAAGAAAATGTCCTCTCCGCTGCTCAAGCAGGTCGATGGCATGTGGAGTAGCCTGGAGCGGGAACTGAACGCCGTGGGAGCGGGGAACGGGAAAGCCCCTCTTCCGATCGGGAAGCTGGGACGAACCTTGTTCGATTCCGAGTGGATTGACGGTTTTATTCCTTGGTTCGACGTCACGATTGGAATCTGTCTGATTTTGGGGCTGTTTACCCGAGTCGCGGGACTGGCGGGGGCCGGCTTTCTGGCCACGGTGATTGCCACGCAATGGCCCGGCGCGACCGGGGCCATTCCGACTTGGTTCCAAGCGACGGAAATGTTTGCCTTACTCACACTTGTTGCGGTCAACGCCGGTCAGTACGGCGGATTAGACTTTTTCTGCCGAGCACTCCGTGCGAAATGCTGCCCTGCCAGCCGAGGAACCTAAATCATGAACTTAACGCCAGAACAAAAAGCTATCGGCCGCGACAATTATTACGAGGCACTCGGCGTGACTCGCCGTGAGTTTCTTCAAGGGGTCTTGGCCTCCACTGCCGTGGCGGGGAGTGTCAGCCTGGGGGCCGCTTACTTCGGCTACCGCAAGGTGGGGGACCCGGTCCGAGTCGGAGTGATCGGCACGGGGGACGAAGGGAACGTGCTGATCGGGGCGATGAACCCCGACTACCTGGACGTGGTGGCCATCGCGGATATTCGGCCTTCGAGCATTCACCGAGCGTTCTATGGCGATTGGGCCAGTCCGGCCGCCGCCGCCGCCCGTCCGGGCCTGATTGCCCAGTACGGCTGGACGGAGAAAGAGGCCAAGGAGCACGTGAAGGTGTACGACGCCTCAAACGGCGGCTACCAGGAGATGCTCAAGGACCCCAATATCGAAGCGATCGTGGTCGCCTTGCCTCTCCATCTGCACGCCCAGGCGTCGATCGAGGCGATGCTGGCCGGGAAACACGTGCTGACCGAAAAGCTGATGGCCCACAACGTCGCTCAGTGCAAGGTCATGGCCCAGGTCGCGGCGGAACAGAACCTGTACCTCGCGGTAGGACATCAGCGGCACTACAGCATTCTGTATGACAACGCCATTCATCTCCTGCAGCAGGGGCTGCTGGGGGAAATCCATCACATTCGAGCCCAGTGGCATCGTGGCAACCTCCCAGGCCGAGACAGTTGGCAACAGCCGATGCCCGGGGGCCAAAAGCCGGTGTCGGGGGATAAGGTGGTCGATCAAATCGCCGATCAGCTGCGCCGTTTCCGCCGAGACCTCGAGCGGACCAATGACGCCGGTGAGCGTGAACTGCTGACCAAGAAAATCCTCCAATGGGAGCAGTGGGACGCGGACAAGCATGTCGAAGCGGATCAGTTCGGCTATCTGTATGAAACCTTGGGGGGCTACGAGCGTTCGGCACTGGAGGAGCTCATTCGATGGCGTCTCTTTGAACGAACTGGCGGTGGTTTGATGGCCGAGTTGGGGAGTCACCAGCTGGATGCCGCCTCGCTGTTCCTTTCCGCTTTGCGGCGTGACAAGAAGAAGGCACACCCATTGACGGTACACGCCGTCGGAGGGCGACACATCTTCCCGGCGGACCGCGACGCCGAGGATCACGTCTATTGTCTCTTTGAATTCCCCGGACCGGGTTACGACCCAGATTTCCCCGTCGGATACTTCGATCCGATTCGTCTGGTCCCCGACCGAGAGAAGGGAGTCCCCTCCTACGACGAGGATCCGGAGAAGCGAGTCGTCGTGATGTACTCGTCCATCAACGGAAACGGCTTCGGTGGCTATGGCGAAGTGGTCATGGGGACCCGGGGTACCTTGATCCTGGAGCGGGAGCAGGAGGTGATGGTCTACAAGGACTCGGACACCTCCTCGCGAGTCGGCGTGAGGACGGAGGGAGGAGCAGCCTCGCTCGACACGCAGGCCAGTGGCCCGCAGGCGGCCGCGGTCGCTCAGGCCAGCGAACCGGCCAATGTCAGCCGCGGTTACAGGGAACAACTGGAGCACTGGGCCTACTGCATTCGGAACCCGGATCCGGAAAACCAGCCGCGCTGCAAGCCGGAAGTTGCGTTGGGAGACGCCGTCATCGCGTTGGCGGCCAACATTGCCATGCGGAAAGCCCAACAAGGGGAAGGGGGCTTCCTCCAGTTCAAGGAGGAATGGTTCGATGTGAACAGCCCGGAAGTACCGAGCGACCTGGATCCCGAAACCGGAGAGCCGCTCGTGACCTTCGAAAAAGAAAAGAAGAAGCTGCTGGGCTAGTCTGACCCTGGCCAGTTGTCCGGATTGGAAGGCGTGTAC